>DATHJK010000298.1:0-6594 GCA_035316225.1 Pyrinomonadaceae bacterium | reverse complement strand
CGCAATCTCTACGGCGCACGGGGCTGCGGAAAGCTCACGGCTTACCACATCCAGGCTCGATGTTCCGACTATTGCATCTACGGAAGCGACGGGCATTCCTGTAGAAACAGCAGCAGCATCGCCCGCGCAAGCCGAAGGCGCGAGCAGGAAGCGCCCGGTTTGGCCCATAACGGTTGCCGCGCTTCTTCTAATCGCGCTCGCGTGCGGAGTTCTCGTTTACATGCTTGCGCGCAGCCGCTCCTCTTCCGAATCGAAATCCTCCGCGACTGCGCCAACAGAGGCGAAGGGCAGCGGCGAAGAGGTCGCTCAAGTTAATGGCGCAGAGAGTAAAAGTGGAGTTCAACAGCCAGCGCCTACGTCATCGGTTGCGAGGCCGGAATCTTCTGTGGATCGCGCAACACAAGAACGCTCTGCGCTCAACCATTTATCGGAAGAGGCGGCAGCGTCGAACGCTAACGCGATAGCTCATGCAGCCCCGGACGCGCAGCCCGAGCAACCGAAGCCGAACACAAAGCCCGCCGGGAGCGTAACAGACCATTACAAGCGAGGCTTAGACCTTTGGGGACAGAACCGTCAGGCAGCCATACAGGAATTTCGCGTTGCGGCGCAGAGCAATCCTGACGCATATTATTATCTGGGACTGAATCTGGCCGAGGGGCGCGACCCGCATGTCCTGCAACGCGCAGAGCTTGTCGCTGCGCTACAATATTTTCAACTCGCGCAACGTGGTGCGCATCGCGCAGAAGCAGCGCAGTACGCCGAACGACTGGGGCGCGAATACGATAGAAGAAGAAATCAAAGATGAAAGAGCAGAGGTCAGAGGTTAGAGGTTAGAGGCCAGTTAAAGGCATCAACTAACCTCTGACCTCTGATCTCTAACCTCTGACCTGTAGCCTCTGCTTTTTATGCCCGACCTTATTGTCAAATATCCAGACCGCTCGCCGGATACTTTTCCACTCGGAAGATTGCGCATAACCATTGGGCGCTCGGCGCGCAATGACCTGTGCATACCCGATCCGTTCGCCTCGCGCGTTCACGCCGAAGTGCGCAAGGAGGGCGACCAGTATATCCTTCAGGATTTGGGTTCGGCGAACGGCACGCTTTATAACGGCGCACCTGTCGAAGCGGCCATCCCTCTCACTCCGGGCGGTCGTATACAGATTGGCGAGACCGAGATAGT
Organism: Pyrinomonadaceae bacterium; assembly: GCA_035316225.1. Taxonomy (GTDB): domain Bacteria; phylum Acidobacteriota; class Blastocatellia; order Pyrinomonadales; family Pyrinomonadaceae; genus 3-1-20CM-3-53-8. Next base: position 5,414 of record DATHJK010000298.1, on the reverse strand, counting down.
CTTTGACGACGATTCCGGCGCTATGGGCGCGACGATGATAACGGATCACGACTCGCAGCCCGTGCCGGAAGTGACCATCGCGCTCAGTTCAAGCGACCGCACCACTTCGGGACTTCTTGAGGCTATAGAGGGTGCGCGAACTCAGCCCGACACGCCGAAGAAGGTGGAGAGGCAGGGCGACCTGCTCGCGCTCATTAGCAAGGTGGGCGTAACCTTGCTCGCATCTGCAACGCTGAACGAGACCTTGCAGCAGATAGTGTCGCTGGTGTTCGAGTCTGTTCCCGCAGACCGCTGCCTCATCATGATGCGCGAGGGTAAAGATGAAGAGTTGAAGGTCAGAGTCGCTCGTCTCAGAGATCGCGTGGGCGAAGTGGGCGAGATTCGCGTGAGCCGCACTATCATGGACGAGGTTGTAGGACAGGGTAAATCTGTGCTCACCGCAGATGCTCAGCACGACGAGCGATTGATGAGCCACACGATGACTCTTCAGGGCATACGCTCTGTTCTGGCCGTTCCGCTAGGCGTCGGCGAAAGTGTCTTCGGCATCATCTATGCGGACTCGCCCATAGCCGAAGGCCGCTTCACGGAAGACCACCTGAAGGTTCTGACCACGCTCGCATCGGTCGCGGCTATTCGCGTGGAAAATGCGCGGCTGATGGAAGAGCAGATTGATCGTGAGCGCCTTGAACATGAGTTGCAACTTGCCAGCGAGATTCAGCAGCGCTTTCAACCTACAGCGCCGCCGCAAGTCCCCGGCTACGAGCTTCAGGGCATAAGCTTCCCCTGCTACGAAATCGGCGGCGACTACTACGATTTCATAGAGCGCGAAGACGGGCGATTGGTCGTGGCTCTGGGCGACGTGTCCGGCAAGGGAACTGCCGCAGCGCTCCTGATGTCCAGCCTGCACGCAGCCGTGCATGCGCAGGCCGCGTCGCATCATTCGATTACGGAAACCATCACTGCGGTCAACCGCTACCTTGCCGAGAACATTCCGTCAAATCGCTTCGTCACGCTCTTCTACGCGGAGCTTGATTCCAAGACCGGCCTGCTCTCGTTCATCAACGCGGGGCACAACCCGCCGCTGATAGTTCACGCCGCCGGAACAATCGAGCATCTTGCATCTGGAGGGCTGCCGCTGGGAATCAAGCCTGACGCGCAATACAAGGAAGGGCGCACGCAGTTGCAGGAAGGCGATGTGCTGGTCATCTATTCGGACGGAGTAAGCGAGGCGACCAACCCGCAGGGCGAAGAGTTCGGCACAGCTCGCCTGGGCGAAACAGTCGGGCGCAATCTGGATGCTTCTGCCTCTGGCTTACGCGACCGCATCGAATCCGCGCTCACGAAGTTTGCAGAAGGCACTGCCGCCGCAGACGACATCACGCTGGTAATAGTCAAGCGCCAGGCAGAATCCGCTTCAGTCTCCGCTGCTGGAGTTTGAGGAGCAGTGATGAATGCGGAGTGCAGAGTGATGAGCTGAAAAGCATTTAATTCATCACTCCGGCACTCACCACTGTTTGTCAGAATTGCTTCAAGCTCTCACGAATTCTCTCGGCGCTGCGCTCGCCTACGCCGTCAACCATATCTAGGCCGCCGCCTTCTACAAATTTTCTGAGGTCGTCAAGCGAAGAGACTTTGAATTGCTGGTAGAGCGTGGCGGCGGTCTTCATGCCTATGCCGCCGACGCGCAAAATGTCCAGAACCGTTGCGGGCGTCTCAGCCGTGAGCTTTTCCCACGCATCGAAAGTTCCGCGCTCAAGCAACTCTACAATCTTGCCGCTGATGGCTTTGCCCACTCCCGGGATGGTCTGCAATCCTTTCAATCCCTCCTCGCGCGCAATCACACTCAAAGGCGTGGGCCATGTCTCAATATTTTCAGCCGCGTTGCGGTAAGAGCGTATGCGATAACGGTCGTCGCCGCGAATCTCCATCACCTGCGCCAGGCGCGTCAATCTTTCGGCTATCTCTTCGTTATTCATACTGCCCTTGCCCTTCGGCCTCCAGCGGAAAAACCTCATCATACGACATTATACATCCACACAATGCCGGACAAATCGAAGACAGCTTAATGGCGAAGATGCTACAATCCGCCGCTTATGAGCGTGAAATGCCCGTCGTGTTCGAGCCTGATACCCGAAGGCCAGGTCTCCTGTCCATCATGCGGCATCTCAGTGGACGATTCTTTTGCGCCCACGCGCCGCCTATCGGATTCCCAGCGCGCCTCCGTCCCAAAAGCTCAAACACAGGGGCAGCAATCTTCTCAACATCAATCTCAGACAGTTTCGTTCGATTCAATTGACAACGCAAGGTTCGTCCCCGGAGCTATCGTTGCAGAGCGCTACAGGATCGTCGGTCTACTGGGTCGTGGCGGCATGGGCGAAGTCTATCGCGCAGATGATTTGAAGTTGGGCCAGCCGGTCGCGTTGAAATTCCTTCCCGAAAATTTGTCGCAGGACGGAGTTGCGCTCGCTCGCTTTCACAGAGAGGTTCGCATAGCGCGCCAGGTTTCGCACCGCAACGTCTGCCGCGTTTACGACATTGGTGAAGTAAACGGCCAGCAGTTTCTCTCTATGGAGTTCATACGCGGCGAAGAGCTTTCCTCGCTTCTCCGGCGCATAGGCCGTCTTCCTTCCGATAAGGCCGTAGAGATTTCCAGACAGATTTGCGCAGGGCTTGCCGCCGCGAATGAGAACGGCGTGCTGCACCGCGACCTCAAACCTGCCAACGTGATGATTGACGAGAACGGCAACGCGCGCATCACTGATTTCGGGCTTGCGGGGCTGGCGGAAGATTTCAGGGGCGAAGGAGCCATAGAAGGCACGCCCGCCTACATGTCGCCCGAACAGATCAAGGGGCAGGAACTGACCGTTAAAAGCGACATATACTCTCTGGGCCTTGTGCTCTATGAAATCTTTACAGGCAAGAAGGCGTTCGTCGCCAACACGCTGCCTGAACTGATTAAGCTCAGAAAGTCTGATGCGTCGCCCACAGACCCGTCAGCAATCATCAGAGACCTTGACCCGCTGGTCGAGCGCGTCATAGTTCGCTGCATTGAGATTGATCCTGACAAGAGACCTTCTTCAGCGCTTCAAGTCGCTGCGGCGCTGCCGGGCGGCGACCCTCTGGCGGCTGCGCTCGCTGCGGGCGAAACTCCTTCGCCTGAAATGGTCGCAGCCGCATCGAAAGAAGGGATACTACGCCCGGCTGTGGCCGTTGCATGTCTCGCCGCTGTATTGATCGGACTCGCGCTCATAGTCGTCCTTTCAGGAAAGGCAGAGATACAAAACAGCATTCCTATGGAAAAGTCGCCCGAAGTGCTGGCCGAGCGCGCGCGTGAGATAAACAACCGGCTGGGCTACACGCAGCGACCTGCTGACACCGCGCAGGGCTTCATGTGGTACGGCGAAATTCTGAGCTACATCAAGACGCACGACTCTTCACCCGGACGTTGGGATGTGCTCAAAAGCGGCGACGCGCCGCTGTTCGATTTCTGGTATCGCCAGAGTCCGCGTTACCTTGTCGGATACAATAGATTCTCAGTTTGGACTGATAACCCGCCTGTAGATATTTCCGGGATGACCAACACATATCTTGATTCAGAGGGAAGGCTAATTACATTCATGGCCGTGCCGCCGCAGGTAGAAGCGCAGCCTCAGCCTCAGCCTCAGCCCGACTGGTCAATCCTCTTCAATGAAGCGGGGTTTGACATGTCTAAGTTCAATGCGACTGAGCCGCGCTGGAGTCCGCCGCGCCACAGTGACACCCGTGCGGCGTGGGACGGCACACTGCCCGGCCAGTTGCAAATCCCAATACACATAGAGGCGGCTGCCTTTCATGGCAAGCCCGTTTACTTCGAGATCATCTATCCCTGGGACAGACCTTATCGTCAAGAGGAGTATCAGCCATCTCTTAAAGAGAAAGTGAAGAGTTGGTTGACCGTCAGCCTGCTCGCTGTCGTAGTCATAGGCGGGGCGCTGCTCGCTCGTCGAAACATGCGGCTGGGGCTTAGCGACAGACAGGGAGCGTTTCACCTTGCTCTTTACACCTTCGTCTTGAGTATCTTGAGAGGCATGCTGATAGCCCATCACGTGCCTGCGGTTGATGCCGAGTTCGGAATCTTGCTGGAGCATCTGGCATGGTCTCTCTTGTGGGCAGTTACGATATGGTTAGTTTACTTAGCGCTTGAGCCATTCGTCAGAGGACGCTGGCCGCATAGAATTATTTCCTGGAAGAGACTTATATCCGGTGAGTTCCGTGATCCTCTGGTCGGGCGTGACATAGTGCTGGGCATACTCTTCGGTATAGGCATCCAGTTGGGTACAAGGTTATGGATTCTAGTGCCGCGACTGTTCGGCTGGTCTACGCCCTCGCCGATGCTCCCTGCGTCCGACAGCTTTTTAGGAATGCGTATGCAGCTAAAGTATTTTATGGAGAGCTTCCAGCAAGCGCCGTTTATAGCTCTGAGCGCGCTCTTTGTGCTTCTGCTGCTCTACATAATCCTGCGTAGGGATTGGCTGGCGGCAGCCGTTGGATGGGTGCTATTGATATTCCTCATCAATCTACAGAGCGACAACTTTGCGATTGATCTCTTCTTCGCGGGGGTGATTGCCGCCATCTTCATCTTCGGCCTGATGCGCTTCGGACTCCTGACCGCCGCGTTCTGCGTTTTGACCATACACTTTTTCGATGTCATTCCCGTGACCACAGACTTCTCCACGTGGTACGCGGGCGCGACCCTTTTACTCTTAATCACGCTCGTCGCGCTCGCCGCTTACGGCTTCTATACAAGCCTTGCCGGGGAGAAAGTTTTTCGCGGAGGGCTTTTGCGGGACGATTGAGCCGAGGAACTGAGCAGGCTTCAAATCTCTATCCTCATCCGAACAGGCGCGAAGAGGCGCGCTCGGGATTCGTAGCGCCGTTCTTAGTTGTTCCAAGCATTATCTCAACATCGGAAACACCAACAGGCGGCGAGAAGAGATTACCCTGACCGTATTCACAGCCGAGCGCCTTGAGCGTTGCCATCTGCTCTTCAGTCTCTACGCCCTCCGCTATCACATCCATTCCAAGACTGTGCGCCAGCATCACAATGGCGCGAGCTATCTCAGAATTGTCGCCGCCCATGCCGATTCTACTTACGAATGAGCGGTCGATCTTCAGCGCGTCAATCGGGAAGCGATGCAGGTAGCTCAATGAAGAATAGCCCGTGCCGAAGTCGTCAAGGTATAGCTCGACTCCGAGCGCTTTCAGTTGCGTGAGCATTCGATTGACGGCCTCTATATTTAAGAGCAGCACGTTTTCAGTAATCTCCAGTTTCAGATTCTCGGCCTCAAGCCCCGTGTCGCATAGAATCCGCTCGACCTCTCGGGTAAGGTCTGGATGGGAAAACTGCCTGGCGGATAGATTCACGCTGATAGTAA
>DATHJK010000297.1:0-6301 GCA_035316225.1 Pyrinomonadaceae bacterium | reverse complement strand
TGCGTCAGATTGCGCAGAACGCAGGGCGCGAGGGCGCTGTCATCGTCGAGCGCGTCCGCGCCGAGAAGAACGACAACTTCGGCTTCAACGCACAGACGGAAGAGTTTGAAGACCTCGTAAAAGCTGGCGTGATTGACCCCGCGAAGGTCACGCGCACGGCTTTGCAGAACGCAGCTTCAATCGCCGGACTGATGCTCACGACAGAAGCAATGGTGTCGGAGCTTCCAGAGGATGAGAAATCCTCTCCTATGCCCGGCGGCATGGGCGGCATGAGCGGCATGGGAATGTAAGAAGGGATGAAGGATGAGAGATGAGGGATGAAATGGGTTGAGCCAATTGCGTGTTGATGCTATTACTCATTCTTATTCATCCCTCCGCCCTCATCCCTCTATTTGAAGCGGGCTTCTATCAGGCCGTCGCGCTCTTTGCCGAACCGGCGAGTGAGCGAAGGATAAGTGGCGAGTTCCGCTTTGGCTTTCGAGAGGTTGAGCAGTTGCTCAGCCTCTTTTATTTTTTCCTCTTCGCCTTCAATCTCAGCGAAAAATCCGAATGGAAGCTCGTCAACTGCAACCTCCGTATCGCACACTCGCCAGGTTGAGCGGCGCTTCTCGTAAACGAGCGCGGGCGTGAAGCCCAGTCCGTCCAGAATGTCCAGCATCGCTTCCGGGTCTTCTATGCGCGTCTCGTCTTCGCGTTGACGTTTGATTGATGAAGAAGATGGAAAGCGTTCTTTGTAAGTCAGTATGGCCGAATCCCCCACGCGGCGAAGGCGAAGCACGCAGTTGCGCTCGTGCAGGTCGCCACCGGCAAAGAGGATATTTTCTTCAAACTCCTCGCCCAATTTCACTGCATTAATCTCTTGCAACCGGCGCAACAGACGCTCGCGCTGCTGCCGGGTCAAGCGATATTTTTTCTCAATCTCTATTCCCATAGAAAAAGAGGTCAGAGGTCAGAGATTAGAGGTCAGTCAAAGCTTTTCACTAACCTCTAACCTCTGACCTCTAGCCTCTGCTCTCTGACCTCTGCCTTTTATGCCTGTCTTATCCACCTTAATACTTCTGGAATCGAAGCGCGCTTGCCGTACATTAGCATGCCTACGCGGTATATACGCGAGGCAATCCAGACGAGCAGGACAATGGTTGCCGCGCCTATGCCTAGCGAGAGAAGAATCTGCCACGCGGGAGGCTGCTGGGCGACTATGCGAACGAGCATCGTGATTGGCGAAAAGAACGGGAACATTGAAGCCCAGAAGGCCAGCGGCGAATTCGGGCTGCGTATCACAGGGAAAGCAAGATAGAAGCCTATGACGAGCAGCACAATCACAGGCAGCGCCACTTGCCCGCCTTCCTGCGTCGTCGTCACCATAGAGCCTACGAGCGCGTAGATGGTCGCGTAGATGAAATAGCCCATGAGGAAGAATAGAAGAAAATAGATGAACGTTATCGCCGGGACGTGCGGAAGATGTATGGGCAGACCGCGCGCCGCAAGTGCCGAGACGCCGTAAATAGCGAAAGCGCCGAAGGCCAGCCCCCAGATTGAAAGCTGCGTCAGCGCAACCAGCGAGACTCCAATCAGCTTTCCCATCATCAGCGGGAACGAGCGTATCGAAGAGAAAAGAATCTCCGCGATTCTGGTCTCTTTCTCCTCTATGACGGCGGCCAGCATCACCTGACCGTACAGGAGTATGGAGATGTATATGACGAAGCCAACGCCAAAGACCACGTAGAAGCCCGCGCCCGCGTCCGTTTCCTCGCCTGTCTCGGTTATCTTCTGAGTCTGAAACTCTACGGGGCTTGATAGAGCGCGCACGCGGCTCTCGTCAATGTGCTCGTCTGCGAGCCGCTGCTCGCGCACCGCTCGGCTGAGATAATCGGCTATGCGCCCGCGCGTGAAGATGTCGCCCGTGTTGCGCCCGTAGTATTCTGCCTTGCCGCTTTGAAGGATGTCGCGCGGCAGTATGATGAAAGCATCAAGCTGATTACGGCGTACGCGCTCGCTCAAATCGCGTTTGACTTCTTCAATGCTACGCCCGTCGAGATTCTCCTGCCGGATGCTGTAATCCTCTTCGCCAATCCCTGCCCCTTTCTGAGTGCGCTCCGCAGGGTTCGGGTTAATCGCACCTTTGCCCTGCACGTTAGTCTCTTCGGTATCTTCGTGCCCGGCCATGATTGCCTTGTAGACGCGAGGGTACAGTCTATCGGTCTCGTCCACGATGGCTATGCGCGTGGACTCGCCTGTCTTCATTCCCATAATCAAAGGCGGCAACACGCCGAAGAAGGCCAGCATCAATGGGCCAAGTACGGTGAAGACAATGAACATTTTTGAGCGGACACGTTGCAGGTATTCGCGTTTGACTACGGCAAGAAATTTTCTCATGAATCGCTCCTGACTCGTTCAACGAAGATGTCGTGAAGGCTTGGCTCGACCAGCTCGAATTTCGTCACGGTCGCGCCCGCGTCAATCAATCGTTTCAGCAATGTTTGCGCGCTCGCGCCCTCCGCCAGCAGCGCTTCCACTTCGTCGCTGTGGCGCTCAATCTTCGTCACCAGATCGCGGTCTTCAAGCACCTCGCCACCCCCTTCGACGCGCAGCGCAACCGCGTTTCTCCCAAAACTCGATTTCACTTCGCGCAGACTCCCGCTCAAGACTTTGTGCGAGCGGTTCATCAAACAGATGTCGTCGCAAATCTTTTCAGCAATCTCCATCTGGTGCGTCGAGAAGATGATCGTTCTTCCGGCCTGCCGAAGCTCAAGCACCTGTTCTTTCAGAAGGTCAACGTTGATAGGGTCAAGGCCGGAGAAAGGCTCATCCAGAATAATAAGATCGGGGTCGTGCATCACGGCGGCTATGAACTGAATCTTCTGCTGCATGCCCTTGGACAATTCCATAGCCTTCTTGTTCTTCCATTCCGACAGCTTCAATTTTTCCAGCCAGCGGTCAATCGTCTGATCGAGCGCACGCCCGGACATGTCTTTCAGTTCACCGAAGAAGCGTAGCTGCTCGCCCACCTTCATCTTCTTGTAAAGGCCGCGCTCTTCCGGCAGATAGCCTATGCGGTCTTGAAGTTTTAAGCTCAACTCCTGTCCGAAAAGCTCTATGCGGCCAGAGTCTGGATGGGTGATGTTGACGATCATGCGGATGGTCGTGGTCTTGCCAGCGCCGTTCGGCCCCAGAAGCCCGAAGATTCGCGCGCGTCTTACGCCGATGCTAAGGTTGCTGACCGCAGTGAATTCGTCGAAGCTCTTTGTCACATTCTCAAGCTTCAAGGTGTAGTCGTTGTTCTGCATGGTAATTTCTGCTTCGGTGAAAATTAATAAGGATATGGAGCGCTTATCAGAGCATTCGCGGTGTTGCGCCGGATTATACGAGCAACCTCCGGCGAAAGTTTTAAGTAGTGATACCGGATAAGACAATTAAGATGAATATGTAGGTCAAATGAAGAAGCGTGGACATTGCCCCGACAACCTGAAACTTATCCTTCATCAAACTCTTCAAAAAACTGTAAGAAGAATCAAACCCGTGCTATGATTCGCCCGGTCTTCCCCTTAAGCCTTCCTACGACGAAGTGTACGACCATGCCGCACGCACAGTTACAAAAGATGAAATCCGTCTGCTCCGTGCTTCTGACAATTTGCGCGCTTCTCTCATCCGTCCCCGCTCAGCAGAGCCAGCAGCCGCAAACTGCTCCCCCTGCGCAGGGTGAAGATGTCGTTCGCATCAACACTGACGTTGTTCAGACGGACGTGATGGTTTTCGACCATCAGGGACATTTCGTTGACAATCTAACGCGCGACCAGTTCGAGTTAAAAGTTGACGGCAAACCGCAGAGCTTTTCGTTCTTCGAGCGTATACAGGCTGGAACCGTCAACGAAGAGGCGCAGCTTGCGGCGGCGCGAGGGATTGGACGCTCCGCGTCTTCGCGCCCCGCGTCCGTGCGTCCATTAGATCGCGGTCGCACCATCTATTTCTTTGTTGACGACCTGCATCTAAGCCCTTCGAGCGCGGCAACTGCCCGAAAGACTCTGACGCATTTCATCAATGACGAGCTTGGACAGAACGACGAGGCGGCTGTGACTTCGGCCAGCGGCCAGATAGGTTTCTTGCAGCAGGTGACGGGCGAGCGCGTTGTTCTTCGCGCTGCGGTGGAGCGAGTCAACTCGCGTTCTATAAACTTGCGCGACATGGAACACCCGCCGATGAACGAACATCAGGCGCTCGCCATTGATCGCAACCAGCGCGAGATACTAGATTACTTCATCGAACAGATTTTGCGTGAGAACCCTTTTCTCACACGCTCTACAGCCGAGAACATGGTGACGACGCGCGCGCATCACATAATCGAACAATCAACGGCTATCACACGCAACACGCTCACATCGCTGGAAAATCTCGTTCGCAAATCCGCAGATATTCCCGGTCGCAAACTGGTTCTGTTTATCTCCGACGGATTTTTCATAGAGGATACGTCTTCCATAATCTCAGAGCAGTTGCGCAGGATTACGGACGCAGCCGCGCGCTCAAGCGTCGTAATCTATACGATGGACGCGCGAGGGCTGACGACCAATTCCACACAAGACCCCTCGCAGCAGCAGGCATACGACCCCAGCGGGAGGCTACAGCGACTTGCGGGCAGCGAGATTGCCGCGACACAGGATATTTTTCAGAACCTTGCGGCGGACACTGGCGGGCGCGCCATGCTAAACAGCAACTCGCCCGAAAGACTGTTGACGAAAGCGCTACAGGATTCGTCCATTTATTACCTGCTCGCGTGGCAGCCGGAGCGCGGCGACCAGCGCAACCCCAGGTTCAGGCGTATAGAAGTAAAGCTACCGAACCATCCAGATTTCAACGTAATTGTTCGTCGAGGGTTTTACGACTCTGCGCCGGAAGAGCCAGCAAGGACGAACAATGCCAGGAACGGTCGCCCGCAGCCCAGCCCATCGCCCGACAACGTGCTCATGGAACTGCTGCGTTCCGCTTCGAGGCGCACGGCGCTTCCCACTGCTCTCACTGTTGCATACGCGGACGTTCCGCAGGCCGGGCTGATGCTGAGCGCAGGATTGCAGATTGACGGCGCTGCGCTCGATTTCCAGAGCGCGGAGGGTAATCTGAAGGCTGCTGCCGATATAGTCTGCGCAGTTTACGACGATCAGGGGAAGTTCATTGACGGCTTCAAGCACCAGATTGCCATCACGGCGCATTCGACAATAGCTCCGACCGAGCGCACGCCAGTTATCTACGTTCACCAGTTCAAGATTACGCCTGGACTCTATCAAATTCGGTCGGCTACGCGCGACGCGCGCTCCGGTCGGCTTGGCAGCGCAGTCCAGTGGATTGAGATTCCAGATTTGACGCAGGGCAAGCTCTCCTTAAGCAGCATCTTCATAGCAGAGAGGTCTGCTTCGCAGGAAGCGGGTGCGATGAGCCAGACGCCGCAGGATATAATCTCGACGAACGCAGACCATCTTTTCCCGCGCGCTTCAAGCTTGCGTTTCCTGGTCTTTGTTTACAATGCCAAGCGCTCGGACGCCAGCCCCGACGTTGCCATTCAGGTTCAAATCTTCCGCGATGACCAGCCCGTTGTGACCGACACGTTGCGCAAAATCTCTGTCGATTCCGGCACTGATCTGGCGCGCATGCCTTACGCCGCAGACATTCCGCTACAGAACCTGCCCGCTGGCCGGTACGTGCTTCAACTTACAGCAATTGACCGTGTTGCCAGAACCAGTGCATCCCAACGGGTCAATTTCGACATCGAATAGGTCGCTCTTCTTAAATTCAGTCTGAGATTTACACGGAAGATTCCCGCAATGAAGAAGCTTCTGGCAGCGGCCATCCTGTTGCTATCTGCGGCCAACGTTTTCGGGCAACAGAGCCAGCCATCTACAGAACCGCAAACGGGCGACGTACTACGCATCAACACCGAACTGGTGCAGACGGACGTTGCGGTCTTCGACCGTCAGGGTCATTTTGTAGACAACCTCATAGCCGACCAGTTCGAGCTTAGAGTTGACGGCAAACCGCAAACCATAGCGTTCTTCGACCGGCTGCGGGCGGGCAGCGCCAACGAGGAGTTGCAACTGGCGGCTGCGCGCGGCGTGGCTCGCCCGTCGGGCGCAACTGAAACGGTCAACCCTCTGGACACAGGGCGCACGCTTTTCTTCATTGTTGACGACCTGCATCTTTCAAGGCAGAGCGTAGAACGCACGCGGGGGCTTCTGCTGCATTTCGTTAACAGCGAGATGCGGCAGAACGATCAGGTAGCTATCCTGTCAACGAGCGGCGATGTAGGATTGCTACA
>DATHJK010000296.1:0-11322 GCA_035316225.1 Pyrinomonadaceae bacterium | reverse complement strand
CTGGACGATGCTGTCTGGCAAAAAGCTGCGGTCTTAGGCGACTTCTACCAGATTCAGCCCGGCGACAACATTGCTCCTTCAAGAAGGACGGAAGTCCTGCTCGGCTACGATTCCAAAACATTTTACATAGCCTATCATTGCTACGACGAGCCGGGCAGCGTACGCTCGACTGTGCCGAAGCGCGACCAGATTTTCGACGACGATTACGTCGGCGCGCTCTTTGATACATTCAACGACCAGCGCCGCGCTTACGAGATTGACATAAACCCGCTCGGCGTTCAGGCCGACGGAATCTGGGACGTAAACGGTAACGAAGATTTCAGCTACGACATGGTGTTTGATTCAAAAGGGTCTGTCACGAGCGACGGCTACGTTATCGAAATTGCCATCCCGTTCAAATCTCTGCGATACAACGCCGGAGAGGGAAAGATGTGGGGCGTACATTTCTTCCGCCGCATCAAGCGATTCAATAACGAGCTTGACATGTGGATGCCTATTAACCGAGACATAACTAGCTGGCTCACGCAGGAAGGGCACATCACCGGACTCGTAGGCATTTCGACGGAACACACGCTGGAACTCATCCCCAGTCTTACGCTTTCGGAAACCGGAGTCAGACGGCCTACGCTGACGCCATTTCAGCAGCAGGCAGGACAACTAGACCCCGGTCGCATCGTTAACGAGCCTATTCATTTCGATCCGGGACTCAATATCAAGTATACGCTGACGCCTACAGTCACGCTCGACGCTGCAATAAATCCAGACTTCGCGCAGGTCGAAGCAGACCAGTTGGTCGTCACAGCCAACCAGCGCTTCCCCATATTCTTTGCGGAGAAGCGTCCTTTCTTCCTTGAAGGTATTGATTATTTCCAGACCCAGATTGCGGCAGTCCATACGCGCGCAATCGTTGACCCCGACTGGGCTGTGAAATTGACGGGCAAGATGCAGCGCAACACGTTCGGGATTCTTCTGGCTTCCGACAATGCGCCCGGAAATTTCAACGAAGACGACCGCGCAGCGACGCGCCAGTGTCAGGAGCGCAGGCTCATTAACCCGCGCGAGGTCTGCCCACTTGAGCGCTTTATTGACAGGAACGCAACAATCGGGATTATTCGCTTAAAGCACGACATAGGCAGCGAATCGAACATAGGATTCCTTGCCACAGGCTACAGGTTTATTGACCAGTACAACTACCTGGGCGGTTTCGACGGTCGCTGGAAGATAAACAAGGTTACCTCTTTCAGCGCACAGGTGCTGGCTACGGTTTCACGCAACAACTTCTTCTTCCCCGATCTGGGGCAGACACTTGACCGCAGGGAGAACGGATTTATCTACGCGACGGATTACGGCAGGTTTGCGCGCCACACGGACTTCGAGTATTCGACCGTAGGGCGCACGCGATTCTACCGCTCGGATGCAGGCTTCAACCGTCGCGTGAATACGAACAATCACAACATCTTCGCGCAATACAGGTCTGAGCCGCAGCCTAAGGCGCAGATTATTTCATGGCGCGTCTACACAGACCTGAGCACCAATTTCGACTGGCAGAGGCATCTGCAAATCTGGAGTTGGGAGACACAGGGCAGAGTCAACCTTAGACGCCAATCCTATTTAGCCTTTGGTGTCAATCCGAGCTACGAGCGAGTTTTCGAGGGAGAGTTCGGCCCGCGACGCACAGCCACGCGACCGGGCGCTTTCTTCGGGGCTGACCCCGAGCGCTCTACTTACAAATGGAACATGTACGCCTATGGCGGCTCGACGCCCACGAAGAAGTTCGACTTCTTCTTCTTTGGCAGCCACACCCGGAACGAATTCGACTTCGATTTCGGCGCAGGGCCTAAGTTCCCGCGCGTAAGCCGCGCTGCTCTTGCGCTGGGACAGGGCGCGCCGCTAGACCCTGGGCCTGGAAACTTCTGGCACATTGAAGGCGACATCAACTACAGACCAACGCAGGCGCTTCGCTCAGAGCTATCGTTCGTACATGAGAGTTTGCGGCGCAACGATACAGGGCTGACGGCCTTCATCCAAAACATTGTGACGTTGAGGACGACGTATCAGTTCACGAGATTCCTGTCTGCACGCGCGCGTCTTGATTATGATTCGGTTGGGTCGGACATACGCGGCCAGTTCCTGCTGGGCTGGGCGCCGAATCCGGGCACGGCGTTTTATCTTGGCTATAACGACGACATGAATCGTAACGGGTTCAACCCGTTCACAGGCCAGATAGAACCGGGCTTCCGTCGCAATGGCCGCACGTTCTTCATCAAGATGTCTTACCTGTTCCGTAAGAGCTTCGGCGGGTGAGAGGTGGCACAAGCCGAGAGCCGAAAAGAGATTGACATGAAAAAAGGGGCGCATGCATATTCTCAGTTATGCGTGCGCCCTTAGCTTGCTCAGTAAATATGGCCGCTGCGTGATAAACTATCAACTTTTAGTGCCCGATAGTTTCCTGACCATTCAGTTTTTAAGATGAGAAAGTCTTTATACAGAAAATCCAGAGGGCAGAGCACTGCTATACTATTCATTCATATTTTAACTGCGTCGCTTCTCATCTCTTGCAAAAGCGGTTATCCCTCGACGGCGAAGCAAACGGTCACAGACGCCAGAGAATCTAAAGCAGTGCATGTCGCTCAGGTCGCAGAAATACCTGTTGGGCAATCTGTGACGGTCACAGGCGCGCTCGCTGCGGAAGACCAGGCCACTGTCAGCGTGAAAGTGCCGGGCAGGTTGCGCTCAATCTCAGTTGACCTGGGAAGCGTCGTCAGGCGCGGGCAGGTGATTGCGGAGATTGACCCTGTGGACTACAGGTTGAAAGTCGAGCAATCGGAAGCAGCTTTGCAGCAGGCGCGTGCGCGGCTGGGGTTAGCGCCGCAGGGCGATGATGACCGGGTTGATCCTGAGCAGACAGGAACAGTCAGACAGGCGCGCGCTCGTCTGGATGAAGCGAAGACAAACCGCGAGCGCGCAAGCTCGCTTGTGCAGCAGGGCGTAATCTCGCGCGCAGAGTTCGACAGCCAGGACGCGGCTTATAAAGTGGCGCAGAGCAGCTATCAGGATGCTCTCGAAGAGATTCGCAATCGCCAGGCAGTTCTGGCGCAGCGCCGCACAGAATTAGCGCTTGCTCGCCAGCAGCTTTCCGATACGACCATCACAGTTCCTTTCGACGGCATGGTTGAGGAGAAGCGCGCGAGCATAGGCGAATACCTTGCGGCTGGCGCGCCCATTGTGACGATTGTGCGCGTGAACCCTTTAAGGTTTCGCGGCGAAGTGCCTGAGCGTGACGCTCATGCTGTTCGTTCTGGGCAGCAGGTTCGTCTGAGCGTGGAAGGTGATGCAACCATCTATCTTGGTCGCATAGTACGTTTGAGTCCGATTATCTCTGAGCAGAATCGCATGCTTGTGGTCGAGGCCGAAGTCGGCAACAACGGCAGCCTTCGCCCCGGCGCATTCGCGCGCGCAGACATAGTGACCAGCGAAGGCAGCATGGCCGTCACGGTTCCAACAAGCGCTGTGACCACTTTCGCAGGAATAGAAAAAGTCATCATCGTGCAGAACGGCAAGGCCGTAGAGAAGCCTGTCACGACAGGTCGTCGCGGCGACAACTGGGTGGAAATTCTTTCAGGCGTAAGCCTGGGCGATTCAGTCGTCGTTGACCCCGGCAACCTGCAATCAGGCCAGCCGGTGAGTGTAATACAATGATGAATGCAGAATGCAGAGTGATGAATTAGAAGAGGTTGCCTTTAATTCATCACTCTGCACTCTGCATTCATCACTTAGCTAATATGCAGAAGCTAGCTGAAATCTGTATTCGCCGTCCTGTTTTCGCGGCGATGATTATACTGGCGCTGGTGGTTGTGGGTGCGGCTGGCTATTTCAAGCTGGGCGTTGATCGCTTCCCGTCTGTTGATCTGCCTACGGTGAGCGTGCGAACCACTCTGGCGGGCGCTTCGCCTGAAGAGATAGAGTCGGAAATCTCGCAGCCGTTGGAAGAGGTCGTCAACACCGTTGACGGCATTGACCAGTTGCGCTCTGTCTCTGCGCAGGGCGTCTCCATCCTCGTAGTAACTTTCAAACTCGATAGAGACATTGACACAGCCGCTCAGGACGTGCGCGACCGCGTGAGTCAAGTCATTAGCAGGTTACCCGCCGATACGCTGCCGCCCGTCGTTGCCAAATTCGATAACGACTCGACGCCGGTTCTTACAGTAGCTTTGTCGTCGGATCGTTCCGTGCGCGAACTCACGGAGATGGCGAACAATATCGTCAAGCTTCGTTTAGAGCGCGCAGGCGGCGTGGGCGCTGTCAACGTGGTCGGCGGGCTTGATCGCGCAATAAATATCTGGGTTGATGCCGAGCGCCTTGCGGCATACAAGATTCCCATCACGCAGGTCAGACAGGCGCTTGTTCGCCAGAACGCAGACGTGCCGGGCGGAAACGTTGATGCCGGACGCCGCGAGTTGACGCTGCGCACGCTGGGACGATATGCAGACCCGCGCGAGTTCAATAATCTGGTCGTAGCCAGTATCAACGGCGCGCCCGTTCGCGTAAGCGACATAGGCCACGCCGAAGACGGGACGAAGGAGCAGCGCTCCATCTCTCGCTTGAACGGAGCGCCGACCGTGACGTTGGAAGTGCAGAGACAGTCGGGCGCGAACACAATCGAAGTAATCAACAACGTCAGGCAGGAGCTTGACAGAATTTCGGGGCAACTCCCTTCCGACGTTAAGCTCGAAGTCATACGCGACCAATCGCGCTACATCAACGAGGCGCTGCATGAGATTCAGACTCACCTGATTCTGGGAAGCATACTGGCCTGTCTTGTCGTCCTTGCCTTCATGCGCTCGTGGCGCTCGACCGTCATCGCAGGCATTGCCATACCCGCGTCCGTAATCTCGACTTTCGGAATGATGAAGGCTCTGAATTTCACGCTCAACAGTGTGACGATGCTCGCGCTCGTGCTGATGGTCGGCGTGGTGATTGACGACGCGATTGTGGTGCTTGAAAACATCTTTCGCTTCGTGGAAGAGAAGGGAATGGCACCCATGCGCGCGGCGAAAGAGGCGACCGCAGACATAGGTCTCGCCGTCATGGCGACGACGCTTTCGCTGGTGGTCATCTTCGTTCCCGTCTCGTTCATGTCTTCGATTTCGGGACGCTTCCTCTTCCAGTTCGGCATAACTGCTGCCGTGGCGATCATGGTGAGCCTTCTGGTCTCGTTCACGCTGACGCCTATGATGAGCGCCAGACTGTTGAGAGCAGAAGATGTGATGAAGGCTGGCGGGCACTCTGAGCATGGTGAAGCACCGGCAGGATCGCGCAGAGGTTTTTACGCATGGCTGGATCACGGGTACACGCGGGTTCTTAAGTTCGCAATGCGCCATCGCATCGTCATCGCGGGGCTTGCAATCGCTGTCATCTGCTCAAGCGTGCCGCTTTATCGCGTGGTAAAGCAGGAGTACATACCGACGGATGTGGACGAGGCCGAGTTTGACGTTGGCGTGACCGCGCCCGAAGGGACGAGCCTCGCGGCGATGAACGAGGCAATGCTCGCGGTTGAGCAGGAGATTCGTGAGACGCCGGGCGTGCGGCTTGAGCTTGCTTCGGCGGGAGGCTCTTTCCTGGGCACAGTTAATCAAGGGACGATTTACGTTCGCATCGCGCCGCACGATGAGCGCGTCTTCTCTTTGACGCGACTCTGGAAGGGAATCATCCGAGGACACCCGCTCGCGGCTTTTCAGGGCAACTACACGCAGCGCGACGTGATGCAGGAGATTCGCGCGCGTCTTAAACGTTACGCGCCGCTTCGCTTCAGCGTTCGCAATGCGCCGTCATTCAACATAGGCGGCGGAAACTACGATATTGATTTTGTGATTCGCGGGCCTGATCTCACTTCGCTAGCAAAGTACGCGAATCAGTTGCGCGAGCGAAGCGCGCAGCTTGGAGGCATAGTTGATACGGACACGACGCTCAAGCTGGACAAGCCTGAGCTTCGCGTGACGATTGACCGCGCGCGTGCTGCCGATCTTGGCGTTGATACTTCCGATATAGCGACATCGCTCAGGTTGATGGTCGGCGGCGACGAGCGCGTTTCACGCTTCCGCGACGCATCGGTTGACGAGGACTACGACGTTGAGCTTCGCCTGTCGGACAGAGACCGGCGCGACGCCGCTACAATCTCTCGTCTCTACGTTCCATCTTCGCACGGCGGACTGGTGAACCTGCAAAATCTCGTCAACATACGCGAGGACATCAGCCCCTCGCGCATTGATCGTCTTGACAGGCAGCGGCAGGTATCTCTTCGCGCGACCGTTGCGCCGGGCTACGCGCTTGCAGACCGCATAGAATCTCTGCGCGTCGCTGCCAGAGAGATGAACATGCCTGCGGCCTACACCACTGCGGTTTCGGGGCGCGGGCGCGAGCTTGAGAAAACTTTTTACGAATTCATCTTCGCCTTCCTGCTCTCAATCGCATTCATGTACATGATTCTCGCATCGCAGTTCGAGAGCACGATTCACCCTGTAACCATACTGCTGAGTCTGCCGCTGGCTGTTCCGTTCGCGCTCCTTTCGCTCTGGGCTACGGGCGATACGCTCAACCTTTATTCGGCGCTCGGCGTTCTAGTCCTCTTCGGAGTGGTGAAGAAAAATTCCATACTCCAGATTGACCACATGAACAACCTGCGTGCGCGCGGGATGGAGCGATACTCTGCAATCATTCAGGGCAACCGCGACCGTCTGCGCCCTATCTTGATGACGACGCTGGCGCTCGTCGCAGGCATGTTGCCGCTCGCACTGGGCACGGGGCCGGGCGCTGAAGAGCGCCGCTCAATCGCTGTCGTGGTCATAGGAGGCCAGACTCTCTCGCTTCTTCTCACATTGATTGCAACGCCCGTAGCCTATTCCATATTCGACGATCTGGGCTGGAACGCTGCGTGGAGCGCACGCGCGAAACGTGTGCGCGGCGCATTCAGGAGAAAACAGAAGCCGGTTGAGGACATCAACGAAGGCAACGGCCATTTTGATGAACCGCTTCCAGTGGTGGAGGAAACGAAGCAGGAGGAGATTAAGGCCGGAATTGGAAGCGGCGACTGATCATCGAAAGAAATTGGCTGAAGATTTTGAGCAAATGCTCTGTCAGATGCAGCAAATGGCCGGATATTTCGACCAAACGTTAGAATGTTAGGAGCAAATGGTCGAACGTTAGGAGCATTTGCCCTCCCGTTAAGAGCAAATGAGAGAACGAATGCTCCAAACGCCCTTATGTTTGCTCCAAACGTTCGACCATTTGCTCCTAACGGGAGGACGTTTGCTCTTAACGGAAGAGCAAATGCTCTAAATGCTCTCCCGTTTGCTCCAACTGAGAGAGCAAATGCTCCAAACGTTCGACCATTTGCTCCTTTCGTCTTAGCTGAAAGGCTAAACGAAAGGAGATACATCGTTATTGTGCAGGCTTTTGCGGCTTCTTAACTCTGAAAAGCCGTCATCTGAGAACGAAATTAACCTCCAATCAAATAAAAGGGAGAAGAATCATCTTCTCCCCCTCACTATCTCACTGAAACACCTGATCTACAGGTATGACCTTGACGTTCTCAGGCCGAGCGTTGACGCGGTAGTCCTGAATGATACGGTCTTCGTCCATAATCGTCTGCGGCTTCGGTGAGTTGTAGCTGATTGGCGAGGACGTGTTGTTGATTATCGCGTTGCGCAAGGTCTCGCCGTCCCTCGTGATGATGACGATGCGCATGTTGTCCGACTTCAGGTATTTCTTGATTGCGCGATTTACGTCTTCGAGCGTCAGACTTGCCAGCCGTTGGCGCATGTAATCGTTGAAATTCGGGATGCCGTAGTAGCGGCTGTCCAGAGCGTAGCCGAGCGTGGCGTCCTGCGTCTGCGTCAGCACGTTGACGTGCTTGGTCAGGTACTGTCTGGTAATCTCGAACGCCTCGCGCGACATTCCATCGCGCACGAGCCTGTCGTATTCGTAAAGCGCAGCGCGCAGCGCGAACATCCCCTGATTCGGCGGCACAGGTCGAATCCAAATCTGGAAAATCTGCTGCTGCCGCCCAAGATTCGGGTCAGGCTCGAACTGGAACATGCCGCGCGGGAAATATTCTATGTAAGAATAGTCGCCGTAGTTCAAGCCACGTGCTTCGCGTAGTCGTTGATAGAGATAGCTGTTGGAAGAGCGGTGCTCGCCAAAATAGGAAGCCACGACGGCGAGCGCGGGCCAATCCGGGTCTCGTCGCGTGACGTTGATGGGGAAGCCCAGCGAGAGCGCAGTCGAGCGAGTTTCGCGCTGCACGATTTCAACGTGCATTCCGGGTTCAAGCTGTGGCGCGGGAATCTTCACAGTGTTAGCCTTGCCTGCGGGAAGCTTCGAGAAGTCTGCCTTGATCTTCTGCGGGAAGTTCGCAGGGTAATTCCCCGCAAGGCCGATAACAAGATTCGCCTGCGTGTAGTTGTCGTGATAGAAAGCGCGCACGTCGTCCAGCGTTATGGATTCCAGCGCGCTCAATCTCCCGACGTTGTGATGACCGTAAGGGTGGTTGGCGTAGATGATGTTGTAAAGCTCTTCTTTGCCAAGCTCCTCGTCGTTGTTCTCACGAAGGTTGGTCTTCAAGAAGTTTATCGCGTTCGTCTTCAGGCGTGTGAAATCGTCATCGCGGAAGCCGGGGTCAAGCAGCATCTGCTGTATTAGCTGGTAGTAGTTGCTCAGGTTGTCCACGTGCGTCGTGCCGCCGAAGACGGTCATCTCCTTATCAATCTGCGAGTCGAAGGATGTAGCCATGGGGTACATCGCTGTGACTATCTGATCGTAAGTGAGTGCGCGCGAGCCGCCCTGCGCGAGCATCGCTGCTGTGAGCGCGGCCACGCCCTCTTTCCCCTGCGGGTCTGACGCAGAGCCTGTGTTAAAGAGTATGCGGAAGGTGACAAGGGGCGACTGGCTCTTCTGCAAGACCATCTGTATGCCTGACTGTCTCGCCCCTCCCCTTGATGCGGGCGTCCTGCGCCTGCTTGTCTGCGCGATTCCGCTTAAGGAAACGGCAAGGATGAGAACTGCTATGGTTGCTGTTTTCATTGTGGTGTCTGCCCTCCAGTTCCCGGTTTGTAATTGAGCGTGACAATGGTGCGGCTGCTATCGCGGAAATATTTCTGGGCCATCGCGCGTATATCTTCAGGCGTCACACGGTCGTAAAGATTAAAGAGATTGTTGATCGTGTCGGGCGTGCGCCTTAGCGCAATGTACGGCGCAAGATTGCCCGCTATGGCCTCGTTGCTGTTGAGCGAAAGCGCCGTGCTGTAACGCAGGCGCGAGCGTGTTTCGTCCAGCTTCTTCTGCGTAATCAATTCCGTAGTGAACCGCTTGAAAGTTTCCAGGATTTGATCGCGCACGTAATCAACATCTTCCGGATGCTTA
This sequence comes from Pyrinomonadaceae bacterium, assembly GCA_035316225.1. Lineage (GTDB taxonomy): Bacteria > Acidobacteriota > Blastocatellia > Pyrinomonadales > Pyrinomonadaceae > 3-1-20CM-3-53-8. Next base: position 1,905 of record DATHJK010000296.1, on the reverse strand, counting down.
ACGCGAGCGAATATAGTGAAAAGCTCAGGGTTCATCTGGTCGTCAAAAGAGGGAGAGATGAAATCCACCTTCTGTTCGCGCAGGACGAGCCGCTGGTACAAATCCGAGTTTTCGCCGAAAGCAATCGGCGCGAGAAGGTCTAGCGCGGCCTTGTCAATCCTCTCATCAGAGTAAGCCGGGCCGTGAAATGCTACGGCGATATAGGGAAGAGTGGGCGAAGCCCAGTCAACGTGCGCTGTGCGCGCTTCGGATTGCTCCGGCTCTACAGGGATTTCCGGCACATAGCTGCCGCGCTGCCACTCGCCGAAATATTTCTTCGTCAGGTCCAAAGCCTGTGCGCGCGTTACGTCGCCGACCAGCGTAATGGTCACGTACTCCGGGCGGTAGTAGCGATTGTAAAACTGAAGGCTGTAGTCGTACTGGTTGGGCATGTCCTCAACGTCGCGCAGGAAGCCCATGGTCGTGTGCGAGTAGGTGTGTTTCTTAAACGCCGTCTCGCGCAAGGTCTCGTAAAGCTGCTGGAACGGGCTTGAGCTATTCTTGTTGTATTCGCCCAGAACGGCCAGCGTCTCCGTTTTGTATGCGGCCTGATCATACTTCAGATGCTGGAAGCGGTCGGCCTCAAGCTGCATCACCGTATCAAGGTCTTCGCGTGAGAAGACTTCGTGAAAGACCGTGCGGTCATCGGTGGTGTATGCGTTGTCGGACGCTCCGGCGCGCTTCAGTATTTCGTCGCGCTGCTGGGAAGTGTAATGCTCGCTGCCCCGGAACATAAGGTGCTCGAACAGATGCGCGTAGCCGCTGCGCCCCGGCTCTATTTCATTGCGCGAGCCTGTGGAGACCACTATATAGAGCGCCACCAGATTCCTCTGATCGGTCGGAACGGTCACGAGCCGCAACCCGTTCGGCAGATCGTCTATCGAATAGTTGTAAGGGAAAATTCTGCGCTGCGTCTGTCTTTGCGATACCACCAGAAGCGGCACGCAAATCAGGAGCGCTACGACGACAAATATTCTCATCGTGAATACTCCTCAAAGGTTAGAACAAGATTGGATTGAGACGGGCGAATTATAGCACGAAGATGGCCGCCGGAAGGAATGTGAAGATGAAACAGTAAAGGTTTGGCTAGGGTTAAGACGTAACAACTACGGTGGCAGCGTCGCTTGCGTTAAGGGAGCGGATTGCAGTGTAGTTGCAACTTCTTGTAATTTCCTACTCGTTGCGATACCCTTCGCCCCACTGTGGCCCCAAGCCACGTACACTTCAAAAAACCTTTACCCCATATTGGAGGATAAAATAATGCCTAGCTTCTATGGAATACAGACACCGGTATCTGCTGGTAATGTCGGCCCCCAAGATGAGACTTACGCTCCGGTTCCGGGTCTGGGAACGCTCTCCATCACTGACGATTTCCTACAGTTTGGCGGGACTGCTTCGGTGACTCTATTTCTGGGTAGCGCTGCCTCGATTGACGTAGATTCGTTCAATATGTACGTCCAGATTGTTGATTTAGCGACGAAAAATGTTGTGTCGGAAGTGTTTTTCTATGGTGGGAATGGCTATAACGGCATGGTAATAATTTCGGCTGTCTATCAGATTGCGCCCGGCACTCAACCCGTTCTGCAAGCTCAATGGAAAGTTCTGGGAACTCCGGGAATTGTAATTGCAGCCCCGACAACCATCTCCTTTTCCGCAGCCGTCTTTGAATCACAAGGTAATTAAAGCCTGTTCCATTCTATAAGAATCAGCTTGAAAAAAGCAGGCTTGCGATTGTTCCTAACTAAGCAATCGCAAGCCTGCTTTTCAAACTGTTTCTGGTAGAAATCCGGCGTTCGTAACGGCTTCGACCTCTCTTCTAACGGCTGATTACCTCGTCTTTGATTACCGGAAGTTTATCTGCAAGTT
>DATHJK010000295.1:0-3395 GCA_035316225.1 Pyrinomonadaceae bacterium | reverse complement strand
GGCGGCGAGGTCGTCAACGATCACATTTTCCTGATGACCAATTATCAGGCTGCGAACTGGCGCGTCGTTGACGTTGATCTAAGGAATCCTAAGCCAGCGAGTTGGCGCACGGTCGTGCCCGAATGGACTTCCGTGATAACCAGCTTCTCAGGGGTAGGCGGCAAACTCTTCGTTAACTACCTCGAAAACGTGAACTCGCGCATAAAAGTGTTCGACACCGCAGGCAAACTGGTGCGCGAGATAAAACTGCCGGGGCTTGGCAACGCCAGCGGGGTTTCTGGGCGCTGGGACAGGGATGAAGCATTCTACAGCTTCAACTCATTCGCGCAGCCTACGACCATCTATCGCTATGTGCCTTCAACGGGAAGACAGACGGAGTGGGGGCGAATCAATGTCCCGGTTGATAGCTCGCAGATAGAGACGAAACAGGTCTGGTACACGTCGCGCGACGGAACAAAGATTCCCATGTACCTTGTTTACAAGAAGGGAATGCAACTCGACGGCAATCGCCCCGTTTACCTGACGGGCTACGGCGGGTTCAACCTGACGCGCACGCCGGTCTTCTCTTCAACTGCGGTCTTCTGGGTCGAGCACGGCGGAGTCTTCGCGCAACCTAATTTGCGCGGCGGCGGCGAATTCGGCGAACACTGGCATCAGGCCGGAATGTTCCAGAACAAGCAGAATGTCTTTGATGATTTCATAGGCGCAGCCGAGTGGCTGGTTAAGAACAAGTACACTAACCCCGCGAAGCTAGCCATAGCGGGCGGCTCGAACGGCGGTCTTCTGGTCGGCGCTGCGCTCACGCAAAGACCTGACCTGTTTCAAGCGGTCGTCTGCGCTTATCCTCTTCTGGACATGGTGCGCTATCACAAGTTTCTGGTCGCTCGCTTCTGGACTACGGAATACGGGTCGGCGGAAGATGCGAGCCAGTTCCCGTACATATACAAGTATTCGCCCTATCACAACGTGAAGCCGGGCGTGAAGTATCCTGCTGTGCTCTTTGTCACGGGCGATTCGGACACGCGCGTTGCACCACTTCACGCGCGCAAGATGACTGCTCTCTTGCAAGCTTCGACAGGCTCAGACCGCCCCATACTTCTTCACTACGACACGAAGGCAGGGCACTCAGGCGGCACGCCCGTCAGCAAGCAGATTGACGATTCAACGGATACTTTAAGCTTCCTGATGTGGCAGCTTGGAATGTTGAGTTAGCTCGTCTGTTAAGTAGTATCCATGCGGCTTCGGCCTCGACAGCTTTAGATGAAGAGATACTCTGGCGCTGTTCGAGGCCGAACTATTCTTGCTGCGACGCGATGTGCGCACTGGCATTTCTATGCCTGCCATTTTCAGGTGTGTAGACTTAATAGTGTTGCTTAAATCAGGCTAATTTGGGCCAATCGTATCCTATTGTTTGACCGTCTCTACGACCTGTGATAGTTTTCCACGCGCAGTTAGCAATCAAGTCTGATCGCCTCTGGCAATTCCTGGCAGATTCAATCAGCTTCCGTATCTTCCGTTTTTCCGATTCAGGGTAATAATTTTTCAACGTCCGGCTTCGTCCCCTTGTGGTCGTTGTCGCTTATCTACCTCGTAGGAGTATTCAACTAATGAGATTCTCTCTTAGATGGGCTACATCTATTTGCATGCTGCTGGTCGCGCTTCTGTTACTCACGATACCCGCGCAACTTTTCCATGCGTATCCGGCAAGTCCGGGAAGCAGAAGCGCTATGGCGGGATCAAGAAATTCTTCAACTTCGAGAACCGATCATGCGCAGCCAGATGACGATCAGGATGTTCCAGCCCTGGCGGTATCAACGCACAAAGGTGGAAAGAGCAGCGGACAAGCTGCGCCGAACATCAACGCACAGATGGACGCTCTGTTTGTTCCCGTAGATGCTCGATCATCTGTGAACGACGCGACTCTACACGCTCAGGGCATCGATGCTGTGACATACGGCATGGAACCGGTCATGCCCGCCGAATATAACGGCGATGTGCGCCAATTGACTCCTGTGCCGATAAATCTTGCGCGAAGATCGATTGATTTTGAAGAGCGATTACGCTATCCAGAGACTCCAATCGGCATGCCGGACAGTTCTGACTTCGTAAAGCCGCAAGCTCCTGTCATCGCGGCCCCGATGCCGACTCCCATCCAAAGCTTTTTCGGACTGAGCAGGCTTGATGCGGTCACTGGCGGGCAGGCCGGAGCCGGGTTTCCGCCCGACACGAACGGCGACGTAGGCCCGACCCACTACATACAGTCGGTTAACGATGCTTATGCTATCTACGACAAAGCCACAGGTACACAGGTGGCTGCCTTCACCGAAAACTCTCTGTTCTCAGCCGGTCCAACCGGAACTCTCTGCGACACCGATTCGTTCGGCGACCCTGTAGTCGTTTACGACCAGTTCTCTGACCGTTGGATTCTGACCAACTTTGCCTTCGTCGCCAATGGTACGACGGGCCTCTGGGACCCACCCATTTACCAGTGCTTTGCCGCCTCGAAGACCAGCAACCCGGTCACGGGCGGCTGGTGGCTATATGCTGTGCGCATAGATACGGGCGCAGTGCCCAACAATACGCTCCATGACTACCCGAAGTTTGGCAACTGGAATGATAGCTGTCTTTATATGGGAGCTAACGGGTTCAGCGGCACCACAGGCATTTTCAGCGGAAATATATTCGCTACGTTCCGCAAGAGCGATATGTACAACGGGCTTGCCCTTACAAGCTCGATTGGTTTCCAGAATTTGGGGTCCTCGCTGTTTCCGTCCAACATAAGCGGGGCCAAAGGAGCAGCCTTTGTGCCGCCAGCCGGTACGCCTAATTACTTTGTTCGGAACTCCTCGACAACGGCTTTCCAAGTAAGGAAGTTTACTCCCGGCGCAAACTGCGGAGCAGGCGGCACGATGGCTGCGGCAACAACAGTGAGCCACACTTCAGGCCCTACGCCTGGAACGGATAATGTTCCACAACCCAACGATGCCGGTTCAGCACACAGCCTTGACAATCTGGGTTCCCGCATCATGCAGAAGGTTCAGTACCGCAGAGTAGGCGCTGCCGAATCCCTTTGGGTTATCCATACCGTTCAGCCGACCGGTAATCCCACTGCGTCGCAGTGGGCACAGATAAATGTAACCGGCGGTACTGTCGTCACAACGCCGGTACAGCAACAGATATTTGCGCCCGATACGACCCTGTGGCGCTGGATGGGTAGCGTTGCTGTAGACCACGCGGGGAATATGGCTATCGGTTACAGCACCTCGAACGCAACTGCGCCGAACTTCCCAAGCATCGCCTATGCGGGACGGCTTGTAGGCGATACGTCCAATCAACTGCCGCAGACCGAAACGCAACTCGTAGCCGGGCTTGGCTCGCAGCTTTTCGACTGCGGC
>DATHJK010000294.1:0-11468 GCA_035316225.1 Pyrinomonadaceae bacterium | reverse complement strand
GGATAGAGGTTGAACTCCGTGAATTGGCCCACAGTGATTTTGCCGGCAACAGCTTGCGGCACGCCGTACCAGATTATCAGTATGAAGCCGAAGCCGATTAGAAATTGCATGAGCGGGCGCATTATCGCCTCTATCTTCACGAGACCTAGATTGCGCCGCGCGTACTCGCGGTTCAACTGGCTGAAAGCTTCTATCTCAGCATCTTCCTGCGCGTAGGCGCGCACCACTCTCACGCCCGTAAAATTCTCCTGCGCACGCGCCGTTATCTGCGCAAAGAAGTCCTGAATCTTCTCGAAGCGCACGTGAACCTGCTGGCCGAAGAATTTTACGGTGAGCGATACCAGAGGCATCGTCACGAAGAGCAGGAGCGTCAGCCGCCAGTTTATGTAGAACATTATCGGCAATACGATGACGACGACGAAGACCGTCTGTAGCGTGTACATGATGAACGGCCCGGCCAATTGCCTGACAGCCGAGAGATCGTTCGTCGCGCGCGCCATCAGATCGCCAATGCGATGCTCGTGAAAGAAAGAGAGCGGCTGGTCAACCAGATGCGCATAAAAATCTTTGCGCAGGTCATACTCTACGTGCCGCGACATGCCTATCAAAATTCGCCGCTGCAAAAAGAGGAAGATTCCGCTGACCAAGCTTGCGCCCAGAACCTTCAGCGCCGCTATGATAAGCCTTGACCATGTTATCTGCTGCCAGTGCTCGTCAATTGCGTGCCCTACTATGAGCGGGATGAGCAGGTTGAAGACCGTCCCGGCCAGGATGCAGATGATGCCTACGATGAGTGGCGTGTTGTATGGCCGAAAATAGCGGAAAAATTTTCGCAGGTCACCCATAAGGATTCGACACCCGTGTTCTACGACAGCTAAAGAAAAATCGTTAGCTGCTATGATGCGCGATTTCGCTTCGGATGCCAAATGCGGAGGGAGGGGAAAAGCAAGGGGGAAGGCCGCAGGACGAAAAGAAAGATTATTCAACCCGAGTAATCATTTTTTCATCGCTTTCTACTTCATCCATGATTGTCACGGAGATGGGAAGCGTTGAAGGCGTTTCGGCGTCGGCGCTTTCGGTCAGAAAAATTTCGCTCTCGCAGTTGTTCTGCTCATCCTCTTTTATCCGGTCGTCCTCGAACAGGTCGCTCGCCTGCTCCTCATATTCAGACTCCGAGGGAGGGCTGACGCGATTGCGCCCCTGCTTCTTAGAGCAGTAGAGGGCGCGGTCTGCGGCTACGAAGAGCGTGTCGCGCGAAGAGGCGTGTGCGGGAAAGGTCGCAAGACCGAACGATGCTGTAATGGAGCCTAGACCGGGCACAGACAGTTTTTCTATGCGTGAGCGCAGGCGCTCCGCGACGATCATAGCGCCATCCGTCCCGGCCTGCGGCAGTATGATGGCAAACTCGTCGCCGCCGTATCGTGCGGGCGTATCAACGCCGCGCAACTCTTCGCGCAAGGCGTCTGCAATGTGGCGCAACGCCATGTCGCCAACATCATGGCCGTAGGTGTCGTTGACCTCTTTGAAGTTGTCCACGTCAAAAAGCACAAGTGATACTGGCTGGCGCATGCGTGTGGCCAGATGCAGGTCGCGCTCCAGTTGCATCTCGAACGAGCGGCGGTTGAAGCAGTTGGTCAGAACGTCAGTCAGAGCCTGTTGCTGCATGTGAGCGAAGAGTCGAGCATGGTTGACAGCAACTATCACCTGATCTGCAACCGTGTGAAGCAGCATCACCTCGCTCTCCTGCCAGACGCGCGCAGAGTCGTCAGAGCTTGCCAGAAGCAGTCCCATGAAGCGTTCGTCGTAAACGAGCGGCACGGCAGCAATCGGGCGTATGTTCTGCCTCTCAGCATCAAGAGAGACGTGACCGTCCAGCACGTAGCTTTCGTTGTTGCGAGAGACGCGCGACGAATATGCCTGCACGTTATTAATCAGCTCCGTCTCTTCCGCGCTCTCCTCTTCACGAGATCCGTCGCGGAAATAGCAGTGGGTCAGTGGGTCGCTCCCCGCCTCGCCCTCTACACGCAAAGCGCAGTGCTGCAATTTCAGAGCGCGCCCGACTTCGTTGACTGTAGTCTGCAAGATGCTGCTTATCTGAAGCGAGCTTCGGATGGCCGTAGCGATGCGATTGATGGCTATCTCGCGCCCGGCTTGCTCTTGAAGCAGACGCGCAAGCTTCGTCGTCACGCTCACAGTCAATTGCAGCGAAGTCGCTTTCGGCATTGACGTGCACACTGCATTCTCAAATGAGAACGCCTGCGAGTGTCGCTCCGCCTTGAGACGCGCCATCAAAAATTCGAGCGCCGAAAAAACTATGTCAGGCTCGAACGTCCAGATAACATCGTCGCCCTCGTTCGCCCCGTCGTCGCTCTCCCTGCGCACGGAGGCCAGCAGCCCGGAGAAGCGAGCGTCCGCAATGACCACGAAACGCTCGTTTGCCATATCGCGCTCGCAGCGTTGCAACAGAACAGGCTCACGATCCTGCTCGCTTGTACGCATGGGCATCTCGTTGAGTGCGTCGCCCTGCGAGACGAAGAAGAAGGCACGGTTGGCGGCTCGCCCGATTTCGCGCACGCGAGAAAGCTCGCGCAAAGTGCGCTCAGCCTTAAACGGCAAACTCTCAACCACGAGCGAAGAGAGATTATTCTCCAGCACCACATCCTCGAAATAGCGATGAAGCTGCGCAATAGTCTGCTCGGCACAGCGCACGGAGGTGAGCTGACGTGCGTGTTGAGTGAGCAGGGAGTTATAGAGTGAATACATCAGGATTCAAGAACGGAAACTGGCATGGCGTGAAGCGTCTGCCGGAAGATGTTTAGAATTGCTGTCGCCATTGGGAAGCAAACAGCACGGCCAAAACTATTTTGACATGGACAAACATTTTTGTCTATACGTTTCTGAGGACGCTTTGGCGCGAGATGCGAAATTTCAGGTTAATCGCAGATAAGCTGTAAGTGCTGTGGCTATTAGAGCTTCCGAGTCGTTTGTGACCTCGACCGAGACGGTAATCATTCGCCGCCCTGCCCTAAGAACGCGAGCGCGCGCCGTAATCCGTCCCTCTGTGACCGGGCGAAGGTAATGAACGGTCAGGTCAACGGTCGTGGTACTCTCGCCTTCATCCAGCAGTGTAAGGATGGCGAAGGCCGACGCTGTATCAATCAGCGAGGCGGTCGCGCCGCCATGCAGCACGCCTCGATTCTGAAGAAGCTCGTCGCGCATCTTCATGTGAAGCGTGGCCGCGCCATGTTCTATTGCGCCGATCTCGATTCCCAGAAGGCGCGCGTAAGGGACGCTTGAGAAAGCTTCATGAATCTGCTCGACGCGCTGTTGCGCTACGTTCTCGCCTGTCATGAGCGGTAAGCGGCTCCTTCTTCCGTTGGCTGAACGATGACCGCAGTGCCGTAGGCCAGAACTTCAGTCACGCCGGAAGAGAGTTCGGTCGTGTCGTATCGCGCGCCTAGAATCGCGTTTGCTCCAAGCTCTGTCGCGTGCTGTATCATAATCTCGAAAGCGTCCACGCGAGTCTGCTCGCAGAGCCTTGTCCATGCTGTGATGTTCCCGCCTACCATAGTCTGAAATACAGCCCCGAGGTTGACGAAGAGGTTGCGCGAGCGCACGACTATGCCGCGAACGATTCCCAGATTTTGAATGATGCGATAGCCGGGAATCTCAAACGCTGTTGTGACCATCTGGTGAGAAACAGAGTAGCGCGGCGCGCTGACTTCATAAGGCGCGCGCGATTTCATGGGGGCGTTGTCCATAAATTTTAGAACTCCTTACTGCGTAGAGCGAGTGTGAAAGTTATAGGAGATAGAACGATTTCTTAGCGCCTCCGGCGTCTAAGAGCGTGAGAAAGAGTTTCACGCTCTTAGACGCCGGAGGCGCTAAGGACAGCTTCTCAATCTTGAAAGAGACTTGGTTGTTCCGATTGCTCATCGGCACTCTCTTGCGCATATTCTTCAGGCGTCCAACGGTAACGCTCAAGTTTGCAGCGACCACGCGAATCAAACTCTACGCCTTCTGCTTCAAGCATTCGCTGCTGCTTGTCGGGCGGCAGTATCACTCGTCCAGTAGAGCAGCCGCCCTGAGAATTTATCACGCGATGCCAGGGCGTTGTCTCTTCATCCGCCGCATGCATCACGAAGCCTACGGTGCGCGGCGTGTAGCCCTCGCCCAGAATCTCTGCCAGTTGTCCGTAAGTCATAACGCACCCGGCGGGGATGCGGCGCACTATCTGGAAAACGCGCTCCTGGTATCCGGGTCGGTTCACGGCATCTCGCTCTTCGGCAGACTGCATTTCGGCCTCCTCAATTTCGGCTCCTCGTATCGCCACCTCTTCTTGAGCCTCTTCTGATTCGCTCGCCACCATTCGCGCCATTCTTCAATCGCTAGCTCACGCTCGCCTTGCGAAGCCGCAGGCCGGAAACTCAGTCAGGTGCTCGTCGCATCGCGCAGGCACATCTCTGCCAGAAAGCGAGTTTGCAAGCTTTCGCTGGACAGAAGCTCAATCAACTCTGGAATCGAAAGCTTGCCCGTGCGCGCTCGCGATTCACAAAACTCTTCGCGTCTCATATTCCTAACGCAGCGCCCTCAACACGGCGCGAGCTGGCGCGCCGTCGCCGCTACCGCCCGTGATTTTGAGAGGCAGGCAAATCAACTCATATCTGCCCGCCGGAACTTCTCTGAGGTCTAAGCCTTCAAGAATCACCACTCCTTTTTTCAGCAGCGTCATGTGCGTCTCGAAGCCTTTGGACTTGAATTTTTCCACAGACAGATAATCTATACCTACCAGGCGAACGCCGTTTTCTACCAGCGCTCGCGCGGCGTCCGGCGCTATGTAAGTGAAATCTGTGCGGAAGCCCTGCGAAGGGTCTGACCAGAAAGCGGAATTCCGGGTTTTGAACAGTACGCGCGTCGCGCCGCTCATTTCAAGCCAGGGAAGATTACCGGCGTCAATCACGCTAACGTCGTCTGGAATCTCCACTACGGTCGCCATGCCGATGAGAACGTCCATCGGTATCTCTTCGACCTTTGAAGCGTTCGCAATGAAGTGTGCAGGGGCATCAACGTGCGTTGCCGTGTGCGCGCCAAAATGGAGCATGGAAACGTTGGCCGCATCACCCTCGGTGAGCGCAGACCACTGCTCTATCTTCACGCCGGGGTCGCCCGGATAAATAGGGGTCTCGGAAGAGACCGGGACGCTAATGTCGTAGATTCTCATATAGACTGAAATTCACCAGAGAGGTGAATGATAAAAGGTAAACGCGAAAAGGTAAAAGGCTCGGACGAAGGTTAAGACATTATTTTAGGGGCGCTCGGAGCAGGCCAGCGTTTCACCTAAGCGCGCGATTTCCGCTTTTGTCCATTACTGAGTTAGCATCAAGAGAGAATGAATAACGGGAAGAACGAGAACGAGAGAATAGCGGTAGATTCTTTGGAAGAGGATTTGCCGCGCGTTGCAGCATCGAGCTATCTGAACACTGCGCCGCTCATCTGGAGCTTCATTCAGGGGAGAAAGCGAGATGAGGTTGAACTGGTCACGGACACAGCGCCAGCACGATGCGCAGACATGCTATCGAAAAGGGAAGTGAATGCCGCGCTCGTACCTGTCATAGAGTACCAGAGAATCCACGGCCTGAAAATCGTGCCGGGAGTTTGCGTCGGCGCGCGCGAAGCTGTGCGCAGCGTGGTTCTGGTCGCGCGCGACTCGACTGAATTAAAAGATGTGCGCGTCGTCGCACTGGATGTTTCGTCTCGCACTTCTGCGGCGCTCGTGCGTATAATTTTTCGAGAATTTCTTGGGTTCGAGCCTGAGTGGGTAACTCGTGCGCCCGATCTTAATTCGATGCTGAGAAACGCGGACGCTGCACTTCTCATAGGCGATCCCGCCATGACGTTTTCGCGCGCCGGGTTAATGGTTCATGACATGGCCGGACTCTGGCGCAAACACACCGGCCTGGGCTTCGTCTTCGCAATGTGGATGGCGCGCGAGGAGGATGAGGAGAAAGTGTTTCGAGTTGATTTCGCTCGCGCGCGCGATGAAGGATTAGAGCACGTGGAAGAGATTGCCGCAGAATATAATCGGACAATCGGCCTGCCGCTTGATGAAATCAGATCGTATCTCAGTGAGAACATCTCGTTCACACTCGACGAAGAGATGCGCGCAGGACTTAAGCTTTATTACGAACTCGCGCATAAGCACGGAATGATTAAGGACGTTCAGCCGTTGAGGACGATTGAGATGAAAGCTTGAATTTGTTAGTCATACCTTTGCGCTCTTTCTTTGCGCCTCCGGCGTCTTTGCGTGAGAAAGAGTTTCACGCTGGAGACGCTAAGAAAGACGCTAAGCTTCATCTTCGCGGTTTGCCGTTTCGATTTGCGATTTGCAAGGGGAATTGCCGATAATTAGTGGGAAAGAGAATTAATTTGGGATGGAATCGAAGTTGCTGGTTGAGAAGCGGAAGGATTTTCGTAAAGTTTGATGAAAGATATTCAACCCATCTTAGACCGCGCTCTCATGGGCGAGCGATTGACTGCGGATGATTGCACTGCGTTGCTGGAATCTAACGACATCGCGCGCATAGGCGTCGCAGCCGACGAGATTCGCAAGCGCTGGCATAAGGATAACATCGTCACTTACATCATTGACCGTAATGTAAACTACACGAACGTCTGCAACGTCGTATGTACCTTCTGCGCTTTCTATCGTAGGCCGGGAAAGCCGGACACATACGTCACCACGCTTGAGCAAATCTGCGAGAAGATTGATGAAACAATTGCGCTGGGCGGCACGGGCGTTCTGATGCAGGGCGGGCTTCACCCGGACTTCGGAATTGAGTGGTACGAAGATTTGCTCCGAACACTTCATGCGAAGTATCCGAACTTTCAACTACACTGCTTCTCGCCGCCAGAGATTCACAACATTCATCTCATCTCGAAGCTGGATTACGAAACTGTTCTGGCGCGTCTGAAAGAAGCGGGTCTTTACAGTTTGCCGGGCGGCGGCGCTGAAATCCTGGACGACGAAGTTAGAAAACGTGTTTCGACCAAGTGCACAACGGACGAGTGGCTCTCTGTAATGCGTGCTGTTCATCGCGTCGGATTGCGCTCGACCGCCACGATGATGTTCGGAATAGGCGATTCCATTGTTCATCGTGTACGCCATCTTCAACGCATACGCGAGCTTCAGGACGAGACAGGCGGTTTCACGGCCTTCATCCCGTGGACTTTTCAGCGCGAGAACACTGCGCTTGGGCGCAAAATCAAAGACGAGCCGACCGGCATTGATTATCTTAAAATGCTCTCGGTCTCGCGCATCTTCCTGGACAACATAGAGAACTTCCAATCATCTTGGCTCACGCAGGGTCTGAGATTGGGACAGGTCGCGCTTCGCTTCGGCGCGAACGACATGGGTTCGATCATGATCGAAGAGAACGTAGTCTCAGCCGCAGGCGCGCACAACCGCGCAGACGAAAAGATGCTACGTTACCTCATACGCGAAGCCGGGTTCCGTCCACAACAACGCGACATACTCTATCGCCACGTCAACCGTGAAGAGGTTTCTAAGATTGACGAGAACGGTTCTTCTCAACTTCGTGAGTTAAGCGTGCTGATAGCTGATTAGCGAAGATGCAATGAGAGGATTATGTTTATCTATTACGTGCAGTAAAGCGTCTTGGTGGTATAAATAATAGTTAGCCTCTTACTTATATGAACCAAAGCGCATACGTTCTTCGGATAGCTCCGGGCGGAATAGACAAGGTGCCTGACGCCCTAGCAGCAGACCAGATCATTATTGGGTGGTCTGCTGTTGGAGATGGCCTGCTCAAAGAATCTCTCACTTGGGAACAATTTCGTCAGATTATTCAAGACACCTTCTACTCAGAAGAAAAAACATTACGAAAGGCTGGGGCTGCTGCTGGTCATATGTCGCGCTTCATTAGAGAGATAAAAGTGAGCGACTACGTTGTTGTTCCGCACGGCACCGACTTCTATGTTGCGGAAGTTTCCGGCTCGGTAGTCTATCTTCCAGACCATAAGAACGACGACACTGCGTATAGGCGGCCCGTCAAATGGCTTAATGACAAGAAGCCTATTGCTCGAAAGCTTGCACGTTCCGCGCTTCTCTCTCGCATGAAGATTCAGGGAACTTGCGCGCCCGCTGCTGACTTGGTCGGTGAGATTAAAGAGTGTCTCGACTTAGCCGCAGGCAATCATGCACCTACGTTTCATAGGGATTTGATGACGCGCTTAATTCCTGAAGTCCTTTCGGAGATTCGCGGTGGCCGCATAGATAGTTACGGTTTCGAGGACTTGATTGAAACGGTCTTAAAGAGCTTGGGTGCTAAAGAGTGCCACGTTGTTCCTCGCAACCAAGACAAAGGCGCAGACCTCATAGCAACCTTTCGTGTGGCTGGCGCGTTCCAACTACGCGTAGCTGTTCAAGCCAAGCATTGGCAGCCTGAACCGCCGGTGGATCGTAGCGTCGTTGAACAGTTGATTCGCGAGATTGAAGCAGAGACGGCGGATCTTGGAATGGTAATCACGTCTGGCACTATCTCTGATGATGCAAATCGAGCAGCACAGGAGTATTTTGAAGCTACGGGGATTCGGATTGAGCTTGTTGACGGAGAGCAGTTCGCTAAACTGATAGTCGAGCATGGAATCGGCACGAACTAACAACTCATTCAATCCAACGCTTGGATAGCAATCCTTCATTCATCTTGAGAGTTAATGAAGTTCCAGCACTCTTCCGGTAACATTCCATCAGTCTGTGTTGTCTCAAGCTCGGTTAGTAAAAATTGGGCGTTGGGATATTTTTTGCTTAGTAGATTGGTGAGCTGGCGAAGCGAGCGGCGCGAGACTAGAAGTAGTGAGGCGGGCAATATCGTCATCCAGTCGAGAATCTCCTTTCGTGAATCTAGGAATCGGAGTAACGCTCCCTCACGGATGTCCTCATCGTAAACGAGAAGATATACCTTCATGGCTACGCTTTTCTATCAGCAGTCGGGGTGAGAGCCGGATTTGGAATTGCTGTTAATCGTTTGGGATTCAGCGCCCGCGCACGCCCTTTCTTCCTTAGCATGCGTCGTCTAGACCAGCCCGGCCCATAGGCTACGACTTCTAACTTATCGAGGTCATAATGCGGGCGAAGGTCGTCCTCAGAATCGCTCTTTCTTTTTTTCATAAGCTCTCCTCTCTTTCGGGTCTAGCTCACGCGCGCTGATAATCCGCGTCCTTGAGCCGCGCTCTGTAAAGGCTACGATCAAGTAACGGGATGCTTCGGATTCTCCAATGATAATATATCTTTGCTCTCCGACTGAATGGTCAGGGTCTTTGTAGATGATAAAGAACGGATCATCGAAAATGGTAGTAGCTTCCTCAAAACTTATCTCATGCTCCGCTAAGTTATACTCTGCCTTGTCAGCATCCCACTCGAAATCTCCATATATTATGTGAGGATTGCTTCTGCTGCTCATGCTTTATTTGCAACCTGATATAAGGTGACGGATAAATCTCTTTCCCGTCACCCTTCACCTTTCACTTAAATAAAAGCGAAGTCGAACTGCTCCTGATGTATTTGCGGGTCGCTGGTGATGTCAACCGCGCCTAGATAGTCTTCTATCTCGTTGAGCACGTCGCGCTCCGTGCCGCGAAGGGCGCGTGCGACTTCAGGGTTGATGCGCAGTGTGGTCTGCTTCGTATCGCCGTTAATGTTTCGGGCCAGCCGTCGCGCCTCTTCCAGAATCTCGTAGCAGATGGTCTGCGGCGATTTCACTAATCCAGCGCCTTGGCAATAATGGCACGGCGCGCAGAGCGTTCTTTCAAGCGACTGCTTGACGCGCTTGCGCGTCATAATCACGAGGCCGAAATCGTTAAAGGAGAGGACTTTTGTCGGCGACTTGTCATGCTGAAGAACTTCGTGAAGAGCCTGCATGACGCGCTGGCGATTGCGACGCTCTTCCATGTCAATCAGATCGAGCACTATGATGCCGCCCAGATCGCGCAGACGAATTTGCCTCACTATCTCTTCGACCGCTTCAAGGTTCGTCTTCGTGATAGTGTCTTCAAGGCGCGAGCCGCCGCGACCCACGAACTTTCCTGTATTAACGTCAATAGCGACGAGCGCTTCCGTCTGGTTGATGACGAGATAGCCGCCGCTCTTGAGCCACACGCGCGGCTTGATTGCTTTTTCGATCTCGGCCTGAACGCCGAAAGCTTCTAGGATAGGTGTATCGCGCGTGTAGAGCTTCACGCGCTTGACCATGCGCGGCTGTATGCGATTGACGAACTCCACTATGCGCAGGTATTCCTCTTCCGAGTCTACGCGAATCGCTGCAAACTCGTCAGAGAGTTGGTCACGCAGGATTCGCTCAACCAAATCCAAATCCTGATGAACGAGCGCGGGCGCTTTCGCTCGTTCGGCGCTGCGGCGAATGTCGAGCCAGGTGCGTACGAGGTATCGCGCGTCGTCTCTTAAATCATCTTCGGTCACGCCGGTGCCAGCCGTGCGGACTATGAAGCCGCCGGATGGCACGGTCTCTGTGGCGCGAATCGTCTGGATGAGCTTCCTTAGACGAGCGCGCTCCTGATCCGATTCGATCTTGCGCGAGACGCCAACATGTTCGACCGTAGGCATGTAAACAAGATAACGACCGGGAAGCGCTATGTGCGAAGTGATGCGCGCGCCCTTTTTGGCTATAGGCTCTTTGGCTATCTGAACCAGAACCTCCTGCCCCTCGCGCAGCAGGTCTGTGATAGTGGGCTGCTGGTGACGACCGCCGGAACGGCTGCTGCTTCTATCACCACCTCTTTCAGCCCTGTCGCTTCTATCGCCCCTGTCACTCCTATCACTTCTGTCTCCTCGATTGCTGCGTTCGCGCCGACCGTTCTCGTGTGAAGCTTGAGCGGGCGCGGCGACCTTGCTCTCATCCGCGTCCAGAACTTCAGTCTCGGTTTCGTCTTTGCCGTTCGAGCGATCAGCTTCGCCGTTGCCGGATTCCTGGCGCTTGACGCCGCTGGGGCGTCTGCGTCTTCGTCCGCCGCGACGAGTTGCGAATTCCGCGCGAGTGCGCGCAGTGGTCAAGCTTGCCTCCCCGTCCTCGTAAACCTCTTCGGCGTTTCGAGCGGTCTCTTCATTCATAGCGTCCGCGTTAGCGATAGCATCTTCAGTCGCTTCGCTTTCAACCGTCGCTTGGGCGCGCTTGCGACCTTTGGACGCGCTCTTTTTCGAGGGAGATTTTTTCTCCGCAGGTTTCTTCGCGCTCTTCTTCGCGGCTCGCACAGGTTTCTCCGTTTCGACTGAAACGGAAGCCTTCTTGCCTTTCTTGCTGGCCGAGCGTTTCGTAGCGCTGCGCTTTCCGCGTGAGCTTTCAGCCTCCTCTTCGTCGCTGACGCGCTCGAAAGTCTGCGCTGGCGCGGCGAGGGTTTCATTTCTAACCTCGTCAATGAAAGAGTCAACGTGAGCG
>DATHJK010000293.1:0-4939 GCA_035316225.1 Pyrinomonadaceae bacterium | reverse complement strand
CGACTGTGTATCTGTCCGAGCGAGACGGCGGCTGCGCGTCGAACAAACTCATTCTCGCCGCTCCTTTTTCCACGAAGCTTGTTCAGCAGGCCAGAGCTTTCAGCCCCCTTGCCAAGCGCCTGCGCAAGAGGAACAACTGCGCGCTCGTCGCCTATCAAGCCGAGCGATACTGCGGCAGAAGCGCGCACGCTGAACTTTTTATCGTTGGCAAGAAGCGTAATCAAGTCTTGAACAGCGAGCGGGCTGCGTGTTTCGCCAAGCGAGTAAGCGGCCTCACGCCTTACAAATTCGTCTCTGTCTTTAAGTAAAGGAAGGATTAGCGCTGCCGCTTCGTCCGGCGCAAGCCAGACGACTGCGTGCGTGGCAGTAGCTCGAACTATTGCTGCCGGGTCATGAAGCGCTGCGGCTGCCGCGCGCGAAGCGTCCGGGCGATGCATCGCTCCCAGACGCATCAACGCATCGCGCCGCTCTTCAACGCTTGAAGACGCAAAGCGCTGGCTCTCTCTCTCTATTTCACGTTGCAGTGGGGTAAGCGCTTGAGAAGATGTGCCCTGCGCAGAAGCCTTTCGGGGCGAATGCGTTCCGGTGGCGAAGCCTAGAAATGCAATGAGCGCGCACGAAAAAATTCTTATGCGCATGATTGAAGAAGGGGAACTAAAAATTCCGGCTCGGCTCATTCGTTTCATAATCACGCAGGGTGCATAGCGGCTCTGCGCTCGGCCCTGCGGCGCGCGGCTTCCCACTCGTAAGCTTGCCGCGCGCGCTTGTTCTCAGGCGCGTCTGCAAGGTGCGCAATCAACTCGTCCTCCCAGAAAATTGGCGTAGCTTTAGACCGGCGCATTGACTCCATGATAGAGATGTAGTCAAGAACTTCACCGACTTCCGCGTCATTGAGTGTGTCGAGTTTGAGGGCTAGACGTTGCCGCTCGTTGATTCGTTCAGCCATCTCCTTTGCTCCTTCCTGCAAAGGGCGACGGCCAAACGCGCGTTACGCTCCGAGGGCTTCTCCAGAGCGAGCGGGCGCTTGATTCTCTCAGGGCCGTCGCGAAACTATTTGTGGCGCGAGGAACAGTTCTGTTTGCTCATCAGTTGCGTCAGTTTCTCTCCAGACTTAAAAGAACTTTCGCGGGCACGCAGCCACTTCTTCGCCAGATGGCACGACCCACCTTGTTCCAGTTTATTCAGAGTTGTGGAGCGGCTCAGAATATACACGAGAAGACGAGGGCTAGGCAAGAAGAACTGTTTTCCAGGTTGATGATGCGCGGTTCGATGCAGTCTTCCTTGAGTGTTATAAGGCCGACTGTGCGCGGAAGGTTGAAGCGTTTTGGGCCAGCGCCTCCGGGGTTGAAAAAAAGCGTGCCGCGCCATTCGTCAACGTAAGCTTTGTGGCTGTGGCCGAAGACTACAATTTCAGGCATGCGCTCTTCGATGACGTGCTTCTGCGCGGGCGTCATCTGCTCTACGGTTGAAAACTGGTGGCGGATGTAGAAGGTTCTGCCTTCTATGACGGCCATGCGCTCCGTGGGGAAACACATTTTGGGGGAATCTATATTCCCGCGCACGGCTATGACGGGAGCGATGCTCTCCAATCGCCATATTAAATCTTCGTCGCCTATATCGCCTGCGTGAATTATTCTGTAAACGCCCTCGAAGAGAGCAGGGATGCGCTCGTCTAATTTGCCGTGAGTGTCTGAGAGAACGCCGACGAGCTTTCGAGGTCCGCTCGTCATATGCTCACGTCAAGCTTTGCAGCGAGCGCGTGCATGCTGTCTATGACGAGCACGGCTATGGGAGGATAGAAGAGCAGTTCGGGTTTGACGTGCTGGTCGAAGAAATAGGGCATGTCTTCGAGTATGGCATAGTGCATCTGCTCGCCTACGAGAAGACCAGCGGCAAGGCTGGCTGCGAGCGCGATGATGAGGAAAGCGAAGGCAGTGCGCCGTGTGAAAGGCTTGTCAGGTTTCTCGTCGCCCATTAAAGAATCTTGAATGGACTTCGGCCTGTAGGTATAGCGTTCAAAGCAGACGCGCAGACGCGAGATCAAGTGGTAGAGACCTATGACCGAAAGCACAACTATGACTGAGCGTCCAGTCAAACCAAAACCCTGCCAGAATTTGGGCTTGAGCATAACGGCGAAGAAGGTTGAGAGATAGAGCGTAACTGTAGGGAATACCGCCTGCTGAAGCATGAAGTTTTCGCGCCGTCCGTCTTCAATCCAGCTATCAACGGCACGGTTGACGCGCATCTGCACGGCCATGCTGCGCATCCTTCGAGCATGAACGTTGTCTGAGTGAAGAACGGACGATGCTGCGTTCTTCAATCTCTCGTACTGTGCATCGTAGTATGAGCGTTCCTGCGGGTCGCTCAGCGTGCGGTAGGCGAGCGCGATCATTGCGAACTCGCGCGCAGCATTTTCCGAGCCGCTGTTCACGTCCGGGTGCTTTTTGCGCGCAAGTTTTCGATAAGCCGATTTTATCTCGACCTGCGAAGCCGTTCGCTTGACTCCAAGAATTTGATAGTAATCAACCACCGCGCTTTTCACTTACTCCTTACAAAAGCGAGCGATTGCTACAGCCCCCGGTTTTCACCGCTTGATAGAGGCGGGAGGGTCGCCCTTCGGAATGGATAATATAGCACTTTTCGACAAGAAACGTCTTGCCTAAATTGCAGTATGCAGCTTTGAAATGATTGAGTGATTTTCTGTTAAAGAGGGGGAGCCAAAGGGTCTGGTTAATCACCCCCATGCGGCAGGGGGCGGGGCGAGGACTTTTATAAGTGAAGATGCGTGCGTCCGCGCCCTTTGGCTCTCGAATATTTTTAGCAATGCCTGTGCCAGTGAAACGAATGTCAAGAAACAATAGGTTTTTTCAGATTTTAATGAACTGTGCGTGATACATGTGTTCACAGTTGTAGACGGATGTGTTCACAAATTCAGACATCACTTGTCAGAAAAGGCAGTGCCGCTGCTGAAAAGCGAGGCGGAAGGCGGAAAGAATAACTGCTCATTTTGAATAGTTCTTCTTTCATCCTTCAGCTTCGCTTTTCAGATGAGCGCATCGGATTTGGAGCTTATCCGCCGTTCTGATTGGCTGCGTTGCGAACTTCGCGGTCAATGAAGTTGATGAGAGTGCGCACTGCAATCCCCGTTGGCCCTTTTGAGCGATACGGTCTGGCATCATCAGCCCATGCAGTTCCGGCTATGTCCAGGTGCGCCCAGGAAATGTCTTCAGCGAACTCTTTGAGGAATGCTGCGGCTGTAATCGTCCCGCCCTTTTTGCCCCCGACATTCTTAATGTCTGCGATGTCAGACTTGATCTGCTTCGTGTACTCTTTGTCCAGAGGCAACTGCCAGAATTTTTCGCCGACTTCCCTGCCGGATGCTATCACTTCATCAATCAGCGCCTGATCCGTTCCCAGAATCGCCGTGTTGACATCTCCGAGCGCGATTGAAACAGCGCCCGTCAGCGTAGCCATATCAATGACGCGCTTGGCTCCGAGTTTCTTCGCGTAAGCAATTGCGTCGGCCAGAACCAGGCGTCCTTCAGCGTCCGTGTTAATAATCTCTATGGTCTTGCCGGTCATTGCTTTTACAACATCGCCGGGCTTCGTGGCTTTGCCGGAAGGCAGGTTCTCCGAGCAGGGAGCGACGCCGAGCACAGGGATGGGAGGCTTCAACTGAGCTATGGCGCGCATCACTCCCAGAACGGTTGCTCCGCCGGTCATATCGTACTTCATCAACTCCATATTCTCGCCGGGCTTCAATGAAATGCCGCCCGAATCGAACGTGATTCCCTTGCCGACGAAAGCAAGCAGATTGCCATCTTGCTGGGCGGCCTCAACGGCTGGCGTGTATCTCAATATTATCAACTTCGCTGGTTCGTCTGACCCGCGTGAGACGCTGAGCAGAGAACCCATGCCCTCCTGCTCCATGCGCGCTTCGTCCAGCACATCAATGCTCAGGCCGAACTCTTTGGCTATGTCCAGAGCGCGCTCGGCCATATCCGTTGGAGTCATGTACGCGCCAGGCTCGTTCGCCAGGCCGCGCGTGAAGTTAACCGATTCGCCAATGATTCGCCCGCGCTTCGTGCCGCGTTTCATGGCATCTTCGTCCGCTCCCTCGACCGAGATGATAACGTTATCAACCACTCTCTCTTCCTTCTCGACGGTGCGGTACTTATCAGGGTCGAACAGGCTTATAACTGCGCCCTCGGCGGCAGCAGCAGCAACCGTCTCAGCATCTTCTTCGGCGCGCGGAGCAACTACGATTGATTTCACGTTCTTGCCGCGCAGGAAACGAACAGCGGTTCCAGCCATCTGAGCGATTCCGGCGCGATTGTATTCGACCTTTTCGCCAACGCCGATCAGCAACAGACGGCGAGCTTTAATAGCGCTTGAATCCGAAGATAGATGAACGTAAACGGTCTCGCCCTCTTTGCCTTTCAGTTCTTCGGATTCGATAACAGATCGGACGACGCCGCCCGTCGCCCGGTCAAGCTCTTTAAGAATTCCTTCGTCAGCCTTCTCGTCTTTGAAAACGGCTACGGCCAAAGCCTGCGCATCAAGGCTTGCGTAACCCTTCGCGCTACTCTGAATCTCCATAATCTTAATCCTCTCCTTGTAAACTCATCCAATCTAGCGCGCACGCTCTTTTAATTGTGCGCGCGTCTCTCTTTCAATAGTTCTGCGCATTTCGGTCTCGCGCTTATCGTAAAGTTTTTTGCCGCGCGCCACGCCCACCTCAAGCTTTATACGCCCGTGATTGAGATAGACGCGCGTGGCGATGAGCGTCATCCCCTGCTGGCTCGCTGCCTCTCCAAGACGGTCAATCTCGCGGCGGTGCAGCAAGAGTTTGCGCGTTCTCAGCGGGTCGTGGTTCATGCGGTTGCCATGAGAATAAGGCGAAATGTGTGCATTAAACAACCACGCCTCGCCGTCCCGC
>DATHJK010000292.1:0-5450 GCA_035316225.1 Pyrinomonadaceae bacterium | reverse complement strand
CGATGAATATCGTGGGCGGGTTGGTTAACCTGAGAGCCTACGAGAGAATCTTTCAAAGAACAGGGTTACAACTCTAAGGAGCAAGATGTGAGCGGCAGCTTCGTCTTTCGTTAAGCTGCCTTATCACGCAACAGGTTTACTTATGCAGTTAGGTAAACCACTGGTTCGACCAGTGAGACTTGAAAAGCTTTGAGCGATCCGGCAGTAGAATTCTCCGATAGGTGGCTTGGTGGCTAAACCTAAAAGGAGAATCCTACATGACCGAATCATTTCAGAGCATGTCCCATTCCAAATGGGATTGCAAGTACCATGTTGTGTTCATTCCCAAACGACGACGAAAGGCGATGTTTGGGAATCTGAGAAAGCAGTTGGGTGCGATCTTTCATGAACTGGCACGGCAGAAAGAATGCACTATCATCGAAGGACATCTGATGCCAGATCATGTCCATATGTGCATAGCGATTCCACCGAAATATGCAGTAGCTTCGGTGATCGGCTTCATCAAAGGCAAATCGGCCATTGCCATCGCGCGGCAGTTTACGGGACGCGAGCGCAACTACACGGGCGAGTACTTCTGGGCACGTGGCTATTGCGTCTCGACCGTCGGTTACGAAGAGGATAAGGTGAGAGCCTACATCCGCGATCAAGAAGGCGGTGACGATGAAGGCCGGTTTTAGTTACGGCAGAAGGTGCGCTTTCTGTCAAAGATCAAGGTAATTGAGTCCGACCACCTTTGAGGTGGTCACATTCACCAAGCCACCGCCTTTGGCGGGGGTGTCTGACTTAATCAATGTTTTTTTTACGCATGCGTAAGGGAAATATAATGGGACGTGACTGACCAACATCAGCGGTGCTCTTATCTCTTAAGACAGGCTATCAGATCACCATGGCAGTGAAAACTAGCATTGGCTTAATCAGAATATTTGAAGACCTCTAAAGCAATGTGAAGCCATCCCATAATGTTTAACATTATGGGATGGCTTCACATTGCAGGGCGCATCTTTATTTTACAGAGCGCATCTTTATTTTACTGGGCGCATCTTTATTTTACTCCTACATATAAATCCCTTTGAGGGCGTTAGTCCTCAAAGGGATTTACATTTTCCACTATGAGGGATTTGTATATTCCCGGTTTTAGACTTTTCGGGGGATTCGTATCGTACCGCATTAGTTGTCGATTCAATTTCTGACTCCATTCTAACGAAAAGAAGAAATATTGGGACTGACAATACCGGCACCATTGTTTCAATTTACTGCCGGAGCAGCGTTAAAGCTTATAGCAAGCTTTGTGCCAGGTACAGATAAGCGGAAAAAACAAGGACTTTGAAAAATAAGGGGTTATGAAGTGGCAGAAAAGCTGCCACTTCAAGGAGGCTTAATTTCTCAGTTTGGCAGCTTTTCTACCACACTTTTGCTTGAAGTCTGTTACATCTTCCACCACGATCCATCGTCTGCTTCAAGTTCCTGTTTAGCAAATCCTCGCGTGCGGTAGTTCGGGTCGTTCTGGCTTTTATTAACAAGCATCTCACGCGCCCCTTCGCCGCCTGCAAAGTCGTAGGCCCAAAGGGCTGACTGTCGCACACCCGGGTCGGGATCGTCGTTCACCATACGCTTGAGCTTATTGTTCCCCTCAACCGATCAGAAGAAGGCAAGACTGCGCGTGTAGGTGAAGAAGCTTAAGTACTCGAAGAAACTCTTCTGCTGTCCGCCCGGGAACTGCTAAAGCTACTTTGTCGACCACTTGATAAATATCGGCATTCATTATTTTGCACGACCTATTTCGTTTGCAGTCGGCATATTTTCTCATTGAAATGTTCGATGGATAGTGATAAGTTGCGCCTGTTGTACTTGTTACTTAGCACCACGGTAGCTTGCCAGTCGTAGCTCAACTTCACCGGGGCCTTAATCATAAACAAAAGAACTCGCAACTTATGAGTTCTCTTACTTAGGCTCCCTATCCTCTAGTGTATGATTAATCCATGAATTCGTTAATCCAAGGGAACAGCCTATGAACTACATTATAGTTAGCGATCTACACATCGGTGGCAATACCGACCTTGACATCTTTAACTCTCAAGCTCAACTCGCCAGCTTTCTTGCCTCGCTTGGCGACGGGCCGCAAACTTTAATCATTAACGGCGACTTTATTGATTTCCTTGCGGTGGAACCATTCGGCTCGTTCAACCGCAAAGCGGCGCAGGACAAGATCAAAAAGATTATTGCTGCTGCGCCCAATCAAGAGGTCTGGAAGGCATTTCGAGACTTCCTTCAAGCCCATCCGCAGAACGGAATAGATATTCTCCTGGGCAATCACGATGTGGAGATGGTCTTTGACGAAGTTCAGACCGATTTGCGTCAGGTGATGGCGGGGCCTGATGATGGTAAGCGCTTACAATTCCTCTTCGACAGGCTCTCTTATCCGAGGCTCGTCGTCGGCGGCGTACACGTCCACGTCGAGCACGGCTTTCAATACGACCGGTTCAATTGGTATGACCATAACAAACTGATTCGGGCGACGGAGAACAATCAGGACGGTGCGAACTTTGAGCTGCCTGTGGGTTCGCGTCTAGTCTATAAAGTGCTGAACAGGCTTACTCGAAATCATCCGTTCATGCCTCTACTCAAGCCTGAGGCTGCGGCCTTCTGGATGCTGGCCGCGCTCGCCCCGGAAGAGATCTTCAGGCATGGCGGCAGCACCGCGCTGATCGGTTCGTCAACTCTCAAGGCTACGCTGCGCAAGTACCTCAGAGACACACAACTCGGGGCAGATGACGCGGCGGGGCCGGGGGCAGCTCTCACGCCCTTGCAAGCTCAGTTGGCCGATATGCTTTTCGATGAGGGACTGACGGATGAAACCGTGAACGACGTAGAGGAGTTTTTAGACAACGGCACGGGCGACGAAAGGCCCGCCGAAGGAGTCACCTTTGCCGCCAGCCCGATTCTCAGGGGCAAGCTTTTCTTCGTGCGGCGAGCTTTGAAGAGTCTAAAATACGAGCGCGACACGTTTTTCGATTCGACGCAACGCGACGAATTCGAGGGCGCGTTAAATAAAATTCTCGCTTCGGGCGCGAAGGTCGCCGTCTTCGGCCATAGCCACGGGAGAAAGATGCTCTCGCTCTTCAAAGAGGATGAAGCGCCGGGCACAGACCTCCTGCACCTCAAGCGTCCCAGCCTGCTCTACGTGAACACGGGAACCTGGGCCAACCTGCTAGACTTTGACCTGTCGCTTCTATCTGACGACGAGAAGGCGCAGCAATGGCTGGATGACTTAGAGGCTGGGAGTTTTCAGCCGACGCTTATCTACACCTACGCGCGTTTGGAAGAACTGCCGGGGGGGCGCGGCGCTCGCGTCTCGCTTGAAGAGTGGCGCGACGGTCAAACTCACATGGTCGAACCGCCGAGGGAGATTTCGCCATGAGCGTCCGGCCGATCATCCTGCAACTCACCAATATCCCTGAGACCACTGACTACTTCGCGCAGATCATAATCAGCCCGCGCGGCAGGTCTGGTGTGGAACGCTTCGCTTTGACCGACGGAGACGAGGTCTTCAAAATCGATGCCAGCACAGGACAGACGCTCGCGCAATTGAAGACGGCGATAGACAAGGGCACTGTGGGTTTCGTCGAGATGGAACGGCTCGGCGAATTTCTTTACAAAAAAATCTTCGCCGGGCTGGTCGAGCGCAAGCTACAGGACGTGATGATCCAGGAGAAACAGCGACCTTACCGCCTCTGCATCCTTGTTGACGAAAACGCGCCGCTGCTGGAAACCATCCCTTGGGAGTACATGAAGCGACCCGACGGCTTTATCGCACTCAGCCTTGCCAGCATAACGCGCGTACTGGAAGACCGCGACGCACAGCCCTTCGAGCCGGTTGAAGGCGCGACGATGCTCCTCGTCTATGCCAATCCAGAGGGCTACGGCGGCCAGAAAAGATACGAGAAGATAGACCATGCGAGCACGGCCTTCATCGGTAGTTTTGTCGGGAGACTGGAAAATATTTACAAGCTACAGGTCACCAAGCTGATACGAGCTGATGCGACGAGAGAGAATTTTTTGGGCTCTCTCTCAAGCAAACACTTTGACATCGTCCACTTCATAGGTCATGGCGAGGTGCAGCAACAGCGGGGCCACATCGTGATGGAGGACAACAATCGTATTCCCGGCGCTGAAATCTTCAGCAACCTTTTTAATCAACCGCCCCGGCTCTTCTACTTCAACTCTTGCAGTACGGCAAAAGCCAGTGGTCTTGATCCATTCAGCAGCGTGGCGCAGGCTCTCATCCGTCCTCAACTTAACTCCGTGCCAGCCGTCGTCGCCATGCAGTACGAGATTGTCGTTGACGATAGTTTTGTGCTGGCAGCGGAGTTCTACGACCGGCTGCTCAATCCTGAGTCGGAGGCGCGTGGAAATCTTGAGTCGGCGATGGACGCGGCGCGGCGCAAGCTCAAAATCAAAAACTCTTCTTGGGGGATTCCAGTGCTCTTTTTGCAGACGCGCGAAAGAGTGATGCTATTCGGCGAGCCACCGCCGGAGCCGCCGCCCTCGCAGTTGAAGCTCCATCTGCGCTCAAACATTGCGCCGCCGGTGCCTGAACTGGTAGACCGAGATGCTGAGGCCGCCGCCGTGCGCGATCTTCTTTCCTCCGACCAGCGCCTGATGATGGTGACAGGTCTTCCGGGTGTCGGGCGCGGTACGGTCGTGCGCGCAGGGCTTGACCCTTATCTACAGAGCGAGCGGGAAGAGATTCCGATCTGGCTCAATCTCGAAGGTGTCAAAAGCGAGGACGCGACGCTCGACACGCTCTATCTTTCGCTCGCAGCGAGTCTATGATTTCCTGGGGCAACGGCTCGTCTCCGGCGACGCTGGCGAGCGCCTCAGGCAGCACAGGATTGCGAAAGACAGACCAGACTCTCAGGAACCCGCGTTCATTTTCGCTCAGCGCTCGCAGCACAGTTCCGGCGAAGAAGCCCGTCAGGTCTTCGCTGAGGGTCTGCGGCGCTTGCAGAAATTGTTCCGGGTCGAGCCCCTCTTGACGGATGGCGGTCGCAACAATCTTGAGCGCCTGCGGGTGTCCGTCGAGCGCCTCTGCGAGGCGGCGGAGTTGTTCGTCGCTTTGCGTTAAGCCTTCGCGCCTGAGCAGTAGTGCGGCGTCTTCGGGCTTTAACCCCTCGACGTTGAGCGTCCGCCAAGTGAAATGTTGTTCGTCGGCCTCTGCTCGTAGCGCGGGCTCGAATTGTGAAGTCGTGATGATAAAGATGCGCCGGGGCGTTTGCGCGAAGTGGCGGAAGAACCGCTCCATCCGCTCGTCTCGAAAGTGACGCTCTTCGTCAAGCAGCGTGTCCATATTTTCGAGGACGAGAATGGCCGTATTCGGAATCTTCGCTTCAAGTTCCTGTAGCTTGTCCACGAGCGAGCGACGATGATCGTACCACAGTTGCTTAAGACCG
>DATHJK010000291.1:0-10857 GCA_035316225.1 Pyrinomonadaceae bacterium | reverse complement strand
GAGACCCTGAGAGCGCGCATGAGGCGCGGCGGCATGACGCTCAGAGAAGCGCTGGACGTTGCCGTGCAGGTTGCGGACGCGCTCGCAGCCGCGCATGCTGCGGGGATTGCTCATCGCGACGTGAAGCCCGAAAACATAATGTTGCGCAGGGACGGTTACGTCAAAGTTCTGGATTTTGGTCTTGCGAAACTCACGGAGCAGCGGGGAGATGTGGTTGATACTCAAGCGCCCACGCTCGCGCACGTTGAGACAGACCCCGGCACTGTGATGGGCACAATGCAGTACATGTCGCCGGAACAGGCGCGCGGCGTTTCCGTTGACGCGCGAACAGACATCTTCTCCCTCGGCGTAGTGCTCTACGAGATGGTCGCTGGCCGCGCTCCGTTCGAGGGCGAAACCCGTAGCGATCTTCTGGTCTCTCTGCTTTCGCAGGAGCCTCAGCCGCTCTCGTCACTGGTTGATGAAGTTCCTGCTGAACTGGAGCGCATCGTCCGAAAAGCTCTACGCAAAAGCAGGGACGAGCGCTACCAGACCATCAAAGACATGTCGCTAGATTTGAAGAGCTTGAGGCGCGAACTGGAAGTGGGCGCGGAGCTTGAGCGCTCGCTTGCGCCCGGCGGAACAAGGAGCGGAAAATTCTCCACGGCGAGCGCAAGGATTACCGCCTCGACAGCGCTTGATTCAACCGAGCGCACGGAGCAGGGGCTTCAACAGCGCACTTCCGCTATTCTGCCAGTCGCGGTTGTGAAGAGAAGACGTTATCTCTTCGCAGTGGTCGCGCTTCTACTCATGGCGGGCGCTGCCTTCGGACTCTACAAGTTCTTCGGCGCGAGCAAGGTTAAAGGCCAGGCGGCAGAGATATTTCATAACGTGAAGATGGTGAAGCTCACCAACAACGGCAATATTAAGACTGCTGCTATCTCGCCGGACGGAAAATATATTATTTACGCAATGGACGAAGGCGGCAAGCAGAGCCTGTGGCTCAGGCAGGTCACTGTTGCGAGCAATGTGCGGCTCATCCCGCTGGCAGACATATCATATATCGGTCTTGAATTTTCTCCTGACAGCAATTTCATCTACTACGCTGCGTTCAACGGGCACGACGCTGCTGCCATTTACAAAATTCCTGTTATCGGCGGCCCGCCTACTAAGGTGGCCGGAGACGTAAGGACTTTCATCAGCATCTCGCCTGATGGAAAGCAACTGGCGACGGCCAGACTTCGGCCCGAAGCGGAAGAGGCCGATTTAATCATTACGAACCTTGACGGCAGCAACGAGCAGAAACTCATAACGCACAAGTATCAGGAGATTTTCGGCTGGGCCAACTGGTCACGCGACGGAAAGAGATTGGTCTACCCGCTATTGCAATCTGACTCGACAGGTTTCAATAATGTCATCGCCGTGCTTGATATTGCTTCGCGCACGGAAAGGATTGTCTCGACGAGAAAATGGCCTGCGATGAGTGTGGTCAAGTGGCTTGCGGACGACAGCGGTTTCGTGATGCTGGCTAACGATGGCGAAAATCCTATGGCGCAGGTCTGGAAAGTTTCGTACCCCGACGGCAATGCGCAGAAGATCACGAACGACCTCAGCGAGTACAGAGACCTGAGCATCACCGACGATGGGAGCGTTCTGGTCGCAACACAGGTACAGAAAGTCTCTACCATCTGGATAATTACGAAAGGCGATGCATCTCACGCGCAGCAAATCACTCCGGGACTCGGAACTTACTACGACATAGCTGTCACGCCCGGCGGGAAGCTTCTTTACTCATCGGATGTATCAGGTGGGTCGGACATATGGGAGATGGACGCTGACGGAAAGAACCAGAAGCAGTTGACTGCCGGAGCAGGGCGCAACTATGCTCCCATGCCTTCCAGAGACGGTCGCTACATTGTTTTCCATTCAAACCGCTCAGGCGGCATATGGCAAATCTGGCGCATGGACGCGGATGGCGGCAATCCAAAGCAGTTGACCTTTCACAGTTCGGAGAGCAACTGGCCGCAAGTCTCTATGGACAACAGGTGGGTCTATTACGTACACGCAGAGCCAAATCAGTCGCAGACATTATGGCGAGTTCCGATTGACGGCGGTCAGCCCGCACAGATCACGCAAGAGTTTTCCATGCGCCCGTCTCTCTCTCCCGACGGAAAATACATAGCTTGCTGGCAGGAAGAAAGAATAGATGCGCAACACTCCAGGGTGGTCATAACGATTCTTTCTGCTCCCGACGCAAGAGTGGTTAAGAAGCTGGACATTCCGCCCAACACATCCATTGGCTGGGACAAGGGAATCCGCTGGACCGAGGACAGCCAGTCTGTGAGCTTCATTGTTGAGATGGGGGGCGCGTCGAACGTTTCGACATTACCAATCAGCGGAGGAAAGCCTGTCCAGATGACGAATTTCAGGGAGAGCACCATGTTCGCATTCGATTGGCTGCCCGGAGGCCAACTCGTCACATCGCGCGGGCTGAACACGAGCGACGTTGTGATGCTCACCGATAACCCCAGATGACTTCAGTAGTGGGACAATTTCAAGTTAGAGCGGCGATAAATAACGGTTCAATACTTCAAACCGAAACCACTACCATGACTTCAAATCGGTGTGGCGCATGGAAGGCCAACTCATCTAAAATGGAATCGAGATACCAAAATTGATCTCCCGTAGATATTTTAAAACCGTGTGCGCTAATTCAAGCCTTTGCGTTTCCACGCTTCCCGGCGTTCTTGCGTGAGGATGAGTTTCTCACTCGAAGACGCCGGGAAGCCGCAGAGAAGAAGCAAGGAAGTTTTCAGAACTCGATTATACTTATCTGAATATTTTCACTTAGACCGAAATCCCCTTTATGACTCTTGCCGCGAATACCCTGCTAGGCCGCTACGAGATAATCTCGCTTCTTGGCAAAGGAGGCATGGGCGAAGTTTATCTGGCGCGCGATACGCAGCTTGATCGCATGGTCGCGCTGAAAGTTCTGGCGGAAGAGTTTGCGGAAAACGAGCGAGGCATGCAGCGCTTCATGCAGGAGGCGCGTGCGGCCTCTGCATTGAATCATCCGAACATCATCACGATTCACGAAATAGGCGAGACAGACTCTGTACACTTCATCGCCACAGAATTCATTGACGGCATAACCTTGCGCGAGCGTCTGCGTCAGGGGCGCATGAGCGTGAAAGAAGCGCTGGACACTGGAGCGCAGATTGCCAGCGCGCTCATCGCAGCCCACGCATCCGGGATAGTCCACCGCGACATCAAGCCCGAAAACATAATGCTGCGCCGCGACCAGCTCGTAAAAGTGCTCGACTTCGGCCTCTGCAAGCTTATCGAGTCGAAAGCTTTTGAGCCTACGTCTTCCACTCTGGGCTATTCGACAGACCCCGGCGTCGTTATGGGCACGGCATTTTACATGTCGCCGGAGCAGACGCGCGGCGCTGATATTGACGGGCGCACGGACATATGGAGTTTGGGCTGCGTGCTTTACGAGATGGTCGCTAATCGCTCGCCGTTTGAAGGCGGCTCGCAGGGCGAAGTTATCGTCTCTATTCTTGAGCGCGAGCCGCCGCCGCTGGCAAGCTTTGCCAGCGAAGTGCCGGAAGCGTTCGAGTGGATTGGTCTGAAAACTCTTCGCAAGGACAGAGAAGAGCGCTACCAGTCCGCAAGAGAACTCTTCGCTGACTTGCGAAGCCTGAAGCAGCGGCTGGATTTCTCCGTGGCTTTTCCGAAAGCGAGTGTTCCGCAGGTGAGCGGCGGGACGACCATTTCTGTGACGAGCGGATCGCTTCGAGCGGTGGAAGAAGAGGGACGAGGAAGAACAAGAAGAACGGATGAGATAGAAACTGGCCGCATGACGGTCGCTTCACAGCGCGTCGAAGAGGGGAAGAGAAAAGAGAGTTGGAAAACTGTTCTTGCCCTCTCATCCATCATACTTCTTCTTGGCGCAATCTCGTTCGGCGTCTACAAATACTGGGGACAACGCGGCGCTGTCTCGTCTTCAAACTCGATGAAGATTTCGCGTCTGACTGCGACGGGCAAGGCCACGCGCGCCGTTGTGTCGCCCGACGGCAAGTACGTGGTTCACGTCATAAACGACGCGGGGCGACAGAGCCTATGGGTCAGACAGGTTGCGACGACCAGCAACGTGCAGATTGTGCCTCCTGCGGACGTAACCTACAGGGGGCTGACGTTCACGCCGGACGGCAGCTACGTTAATTACGTGGTGCAGGAGAGAAACAATCCGATTCAAATTCTCTATCAAGTGCCTGCGCTCGGAGGCGCGCCGAAGAAGATTCTGGTTGACATTGACACGCCCGTCACTTTCTCGCCGGACGGCTCGCGCCTGGCATACCTTCGTCGCTCAAGAAGCGAGGGCGAAGATGTGCTGTTTGTAGCGAACGCGGACGGCTCGAACGAGCGGCGGCTTGCCTCGCGCACGGGCACGCAGTTTTTCGGCGTGGTGGGCGCTGGCGGGCCTTCATGGTCGCCTGACGGCAATATGATTGCATGCGCTGCCGGGACAAATAGCGGTGGGCGCTCCATGAGCGTCGTAGAGATTAGCGTGGCGGATGGAACGGAGAGAGTTGTAACCGGGCAGAGCTGGCTGGATGTTGGGAGAGTCGCGTGGCTGCCCGATGGAAGCGGGTTGGTTGTGGCCGCTACGGAGCAGGGCGCGACCACTTCTCAACTCTGGCTGCTAGCTTATCCGGGCGGCGCTGTCAGAAGGATAACGAACGATCTCAACGACTACCGCGACCTTAGCCTAACGGACGATTCAAACACCATCGCCGCTGTTCAGTCCGAAGGAAGAATCAACACATGGGTCTCGCCCGCCAATGAATCTACGGCGCGGGCGCAGCAGATTACGAAAGGCGTGGGCGGATATGACGGCGTTAGAGGTCTATCATGGTCGCCCGACGGGAGACTCGCTTACGTTTCGCGCGTGAGCGGAAGTCAGGATGTATGGGTAATGAATGCGGACGGCTCGGAGCAGAAGCAACTCACCACGGTTGCCACGCGCGCAGACGTTTACCCTTCAGTCTGCGGCGACGGCTCTTACATAGTCTTCACTTCAAACCGTCTTGGCAACTCGAACATCTGGCGTATAGGGCTTGATGGCAGCAATCCGAAACAGTTAACGAGCGGCTCGGGCGAAGAGTTTCCCGCGTGCTCGCCGGACGGGCGCTGGGTCGTTTACACCTCGACAGGCTCAAGCAAGTTCACTCTCTGGAAAGTTTCGATTGAAGGGGGCGAGCCTGTGCAGTTGACCGAAAAGCTTTCGCAGTGGCCCACAATCTCGCCGGACGGAAAATTGATAGCGTGCTGGCTGCGTGAGGACACGGGCATGCCGTGGCGCATAGGCGTCATCCCGGCGGATGGCGGCGAGCCTCTGAAAGTTCTTGAGGTTCCGACTTCGGCTAACGCTGCCATACCTGTGCGGTGGACAAGCGACGGGCGCATGCTCACATTCGTTGATACGCACGAAGGCGTCTCGAACGTCTGGGGAATTGCGATTGATGGAGGCGCGGCGAAGCAGTTGACGGATTTCAAATCAGATCAAATCTTCTTCTTCGACTGGTCGCGCGACGGTCGTCAGCTTGCGCTCGCGCGCGGAGATATTAATAACGATGTAGTGCTTATAAGTAATTTCAAGTAGGTTGCAACGCCATTGGCTCAGCCAACAGTTTTGTCTTAAGAAGCAACTTGCTCCCACAAGCAATTTTAATGAGAGGCCGTGAGTTATGATAAAACCACCCATCCCTGCGAATGAATCCGCGCGACTGGAAGCGCTCAGGCAGTACGAGATTCTTGACACAGACCCGGAAGAAAGTTTCAACGACCTCACAAGGCTTGCCGCCTACATCTGCGGCACGCCGATAGCGCTCATCAGTCTGGTTGATCAGAATCGCCAGTGGTTCAAGGCGCGCGAGGGGATTGACGCCGAAGAGACAGCGCGCGACGTTTCATTCTGCGCGCACGCTCTTGAAGATCACATGCCGTTGATAGTGCGCGACGTGATGCATGATGAAAGGTTCGCTGATAACCCGCTCGTCACCTCTGAACCAAACATACGCTTCTACGCGGGAGCGCCGCTCGTCTCGCCCGAAGGCTTCATCATCGGAACGCTCTGCGTAATTGACCGCATCCCGCGCGACCTGAAGCCCGAACAGATCGCGGCGCTTCGCATGCTGGGTCGTCAGGTGATGACGCAGCTTGAACTGAGGCGCGATCTGGCCTACACCTCACGCGCGCTCGAAAAGCACATGAAAGCTGAAGAAGAGCTACGTGTGCGTTTGAGCCAGTCTAACTAATAACAGACCCAGCTTTTACTCAACCTCTTAGCGAGCTTAACTCTTTTCTTTGCGCCTTTGCGTGAAATCTTAACTTTCACGAGTCTTGAGCATTAAGGAGATTGCAGGTTCACGCTGGAGGCGCAAAGGGAAGACCGAAAGCTCGCAAAGAAGAGGCCGATTGATCCTCAATTTAATTGTCGCTGTATCGTAAGGTCGTATAAAATGGCGCGCGGTCATTGCTCTTTACCCAAAGCCTTTCAGTAATCAGTTTCAACGCAACGGCTCGTAATCCAAACAACTCGTGACCGGCAATGCTTGCTCCGAATACTATCCTGCAAAATCGTTATCGCGTCATTCGCCAGCTTGGACGCGGCGGAATGGGCACTGTTTATGAAGCCATAGACCAGCGCCTGAGTTCTGTTGTTGCGCTAAAAGAGACTCTGGTCGAGATGGACGAACTGCGCCGCGCATTTGAGCGCGAGGCTGCTCTGCTGGCAAATCTGCGCCACCGGTCGCTTCCGAAAGTCATAGACCATTTCACTGAAGAGGACGGGCAGTACCTTGTCATGGAGTTCATTCCGGGCAACGACCTTGCGCAGCTTCTTGAGCTACGCGGTCGCCCGTTTGACCCTGCGGAGGTCTTGCGCTGGGCTGATGAACTTCTGGGCGCACTCAAATATCTTCACACGCGCACGCCTCCAATAATTCACCGCGACATCAAGCCCGCGAATCTGAAGCTGACTGCCGAAGGCGAGATTATTCTGCTCGATTTCGGACTTGCGAAAGGCGCTGCGGGGCAGATGACTTCGCAGGGCGCGAGCAAGAGCATTGTTGGCTACACGATGGTCTACGCGCCGCTCGAACAGATAATGGGCGCGGGCACGGACGCGCGCAGCGACCTGTACAGTCTGGCCGCGACTGTCTATCACCTCATAACAAATGCATTGCCATTAGACGCGCCAACACGCTTCGCAATCGTTGAAGACGAACAACCGGACTCGCTCAAAAAAGCTCACGAGTTGAACCCGGCAGTGCCCGAAGCCGTTTCGGAAATTCTTTATCAGGCGATGGCGATTCGCCGCAAAGATCGCCCGGCGAGCGCCGAAGAGATGCGGCGAAGTTTGCGCGAAGCCGCACGCGCGCTCACGGTTGACCCGCGCGAAGCCGCAACCATTATCATGCCGCCGACCATAGCCAGCCACCCGTCTGAAGGCAGCAGAGAAGAGAGGCGGGAAACTGACGAGAGCATTGCAGCCCTGCCGCCGACCTTGAAGAAGGGCTTGGAGGCGGCAAAGACCGAAACGGCTTCAACAATCTCATCGCCCACGCAGCCATCGCCGCCCGCGCACACAGGCGAGCAGCAATCGGCAGCGCAAACAGGTGAGAGCGCACGTCCAGCGCCAACCATCCAAGCGAATCAGGAGAGCGCAAGAAGCTGGTCGCACGGCTCGTCTCAAACGCCTACAGTGCGACGAAAGAGCAGAGCGCCTTTATTCATCGGCGTGACGCTTCTTCTCCTACTTACGAGCGTTGGAATTTGGATGTTTGGTGACGGAACCTCGAATCAATCTTCAACGGACAATCAGCAGACAGCGAGCACGCAAACTAACGCCAATCAAACAAGCGGCACGTCCAGCGCGGGAGTGCCTGAAGGCATGGTCGCTGTTCCGGGCGGCACATTCACGATGGGACGCAACGACGGCGATGAGTTCGAGCGCCCTGCGCATCAAGTAACAGTCAAGCCTTTTTACATTGATACCTACGAAGTAACCAATGAAGATTACGCAAAGTTCGTCAAGGCTACCGGACACAATCCGCCTACAACATGGACGGGCGCGACATATCCTGCCGGGGCTGCGCAGAAACCCGTGACGGGAGTGACGTGGGATGATGCCACGGCTTACGCGAAGTGGGCGGGCAAGCGTCTGCCGACTGAAGAGGAATGGGAGTACGCGGCGCGCGGCACGGACGGAAGAATCTATCCGTGGGGAAATAACTGGACGAGCGGCCTTGCTAACGCTGGCAACAAAGCAGGCGGCCTTACAGACGTAGGTGTATACAGAGGCAGGTCACCGTTCGGCGCGTTCGACATGGTTGGCAACGCTTGGGAGTGGACTGCCAGCGATTTGAAATCATATCCCGGCGGCTCAATCCCCGCACAGGTCGCTGGCGCTAACGTCAAAGTAATACGCGGCGGCATGTTCGCCAGCGACCCCACAAAGGCTACGACCACTTACCGTCGCGGCTGGCCTGCGAGCGGCGCAAACGACTACAGCAACACGGGCTTTCGTTGCGTGAGGGATGTAATTAGATAGGAGAATG
Organism: Pyrinomonadaceae bacterium; assembly: GCA_035316225.1. GTDB lineage: Bacteria > Acidobacteriota > Blastocatellia > Pyrinomonadales > Pyrinomonadaceae > 3-1-20CM-3-53-8. Next base: position 2,251 of record DATHJK010000291.1, on the reverse strand, counting down.
GAATGAGAAGAATCTTTTCAAGAGCATTCATGTCAGGCGTGGCTCTGTTGATTCTGAGCTTGTTGCTCATCAATCCTTCGTTACTGACAAACGTAAGCATCGCTTTGGCGCAGGACGAGAACGCTACGATGCCTGCACCGAAGCCTAAACCTAAGCCTAAGCCAACACACACGCAACCTGTAAGGCATCCAGCAACACACAGCACACCGAATTCATCTTCTCGCTCTACTCCGCGCCAGAGTGCATCGAATATAGAGATGGTGTTCGTGCAGGGCGGAACGTTTATGATGGGTTCGCCTGATGGAGTGGGAAGTAATGATGAACACTCGCAACATCAGGTGAGTGTGCAGAGCTTCTACATGGGGAAGTATGAAGTGACACAGGCGCAGTATCAAGCGGTGATGGGAACGAATCCCTCATATTTCAAGGGCGATATTATGCCTGTGGAGCGGGTCTCATGGAATGACGCTATGGAGTTCTGTAGAAGGCTCTCGCGGATGACAGGCCGAGAATATCGTCTGCCATCTGAAGCGGAGTGGGAATATGCATGTCGAGCAGGTACGACAGGAGATTATGCAGGAAACTTGGATTCAATGGCTTGGTATGGAAATAACTCGGGCGGGCAGTACCTAGATGCGGCTGAAATTTGGCAAACAGACAGCGGTAATTATTTAAACCGAATCATGGCTAATGGTAACCAGACACGACCAGTGGGATACAAACAATCAAATGAATTTGGATTGTACGACATGCATGGCAATGTGTTGGAATGGTGTGAGGATTGGTATCAAGATAATTATGACGAAGCGCCCACGGATGGTAGTGCTTGGTTAAGTGGCGGGGGACGGTATCGAGTAATGCGTGGCGGTTCATGGTATAGCATTGCTCCCAGTTGCCGCTCAGCCTACCGTGATAGGGACATACCGGACAATCGACACGGCAATTTCGGTTTTCGTGTTGTGGCCCTTGTGAGGTAATTAGCTGTCAGCTATCAGCCGTCCAGCTTTCAGCTTGATATTATTGCTGTTTACCATTAGCATCTCGTCTCGCTCCCTTACGTGACACCAGCGAAGACACCCTCAATCACCCTTAGACGAAGCTGACAGTTAAGAGCTTCCTCTATGCGCGATTTCCGACAACTCAAAGTATGGGAGAAGGCGCACGCGCTGACGCTGGCGGTCTACAGGGCAACACTCGCGTTCCCGCGCGAAGAGTTGTATGGGCTGACGACGCAGATGCGGCGCTCATGCTCGGCAATCCCCACGAACATAGCGGAAGGTTGCGGTCGCGGCAGCAGCGCGGACATGGCGCGCTTCCTCTTCATAGCTCTAGGCTCGGCCAGCCAACTTGAATATCAGCTTCTGCTCGCACGCGATCTCAAACTGCTAAATCCTGAGCTTTACGAACAACTCACAAATGGCACAATCGAAATCAAAAAGATGCTTGCAACACTCGTCGGCAAGCTAAAAGCTGACGGCTGATAGCTTTTCACTTCAACAGCCGGGGCGTGCATCTGTTCAGATGATCTGTGCATGTGTACAGGCGAGGCGTGCGCGTGTTCAGTCTTGACGTGCAAGGTAAAAGTTTCGGTGTGCATGATGACAGATAGCGCAAATGCAGGTTACAGGCGGTAATGCACGTGTTTACTCCTCAGTTCCTCATCCTCAACCTCGAAATTCTGCAAGCGCAGTGTCACGTCGGCGTTGAGGTCAAAACCTGCGCGCTCGCCAGCCTGAAGTTTGACGGTTCCGGCGGCGGCTATCATGGCGGCGTTGTCTGTGGAGAGGTGCGTGGAGGGGAAGTAGACGGGGATGTTTAGACGCTCGGCTGCTTCTCTCGAAGATTCGCGGAGCGCGCCGTTGCAGGCCACGCCTCCGGCGACGATTAGAGTTTTGGGACAAAACTCTTCGGCAAGTTTTTCCATAGTGCCGACGAGCGAGCGAACTACGACCGATTGAAAACTCGCTGCGAGGTCTTTGATTGCCTGCGATGGTTCTTCGCCATTTCGGACGGGCTGCAATCCGCTTTCGCGCACGTACTTTGAGACGGCGGTTTTCAGTCCGCTGAAACTGAAATCGGGTTTGCGGTCTCCCATGCGCGGAACACTGAAGCGAACTGCCCTGGAATTGCCTTCGCGCGCGAGGCGTTCGATAATTGGCCCACCCGGATAACCTAAGCCCATCATCTTCGCAACCTTATCGAATGCTTCGCCCGCTGCATCGTCGCGTGTTCGCGCAACCACCTTGTACTT
>DATHJK010000290.1:0-5266 GCA_035316225.1 Pyrinomonadaceae bacterium | reverse complement strand
AGCGCCATGAAATAGTAGCCGCCAGCCCACGCGATCATAGAAAGAAAACCGAAACCCACGACGCTCATGCCGCCCGCGAACCCATCCATTCCATCCATGAAATTGTAAAGGTTGGTCATCCAGACCAGCCAGAAGATGGTGAGCGGAGCGCCGAGCACGCCTAATTGATAAGAGCCGACAAGAGGGAGCATGAGCGAGCTTATTATCATGCCTGCTCCAAACACAACTCCGCACGCGGCTGCTATGTGAACGAGGAAGCGAATTGCAGGCGCAAGCTCTTTCCAATCGTCAACCAGCGAGACCACAGCTATGAAGAAGAGCATCGCTATGATGAGAAGATTGCTGACGACGAACCCTCTGCTTCCTGTTAAGCCTGAAATTTTCAATAGCGTTTCTGTAGCGAGACCGGCTGCGAAACTGAAAAGGATAGCAAGTCCACCGGTTTTAGGGACGGGCTTGGCATGAAGCGAGCGTTCGTTCGGATGATCCAGCAGACGCAGACGCGACGCGGGCAGAGAGAGAGTTCGTGTTACCCTGCAAGAAAGGGCTAAGACAATTAATGCGATGAAAAGGTGCAGGATAATCATGCCGCGCGTTCTTCTCTCATCAGTCGAACGGTCTCGCTCCAGCCCGTTTCAAGGTTGAAGCGTGGTTGGAAGCCAAGCTCTCGCTCTATATTCTTCGCGCTGACCGCCACATCTTCGTTGAGCTTGTCCACAGTAGCCCTTCCCACAGGTGAACGAACTCCAAAGAGCCTCGCGCCGTCTTCAAACATACCTGCCAGAGCGCGGGTTGCGCCAACTGGAACGCGCAGGCGCGGCGGTCTTTTATCGAGCGCCGCGCTTATTGCCTCGATTATTTCGTTCAGAGTGTGAACGCGCCCGTCCGTGACATTATAAATTTTCCCTGCTGCGCTACTGTGCGAAGCGGCGAGCAGGCTCGCGGCGCAAACGTCCGCGATGAAGACCAGGCTGCGACGGTTTTTTCCATCGCCAATTTTTACAAAGCGCCCTTTGCTCAATGCGTTCAGAAGCAGAGGGTAGTTCCCTTTCATTCTTGGGCCATAGACTGCTGCAAGCCGAAGAACAACGGACGGCAATGCTTCCAGAACTATCTTCTCTCCATCGGCCTTCGTCTCGGCGTAAATCGTCTCAGGGTTCAATGAAGAAGTTTCGTCGAAAGTTTCTCCACTACGGCAGGAGCCGTAGACGTTGATAGTGCTGTAGAAGATCATGCGCCGGACACCTGCCCTGCGCGCAGCCTCGGCAAGCAATTGCGTGCCTTGAACATTTACTCTTCTGTATTCGTCACGAAGCGAAGCAGATGGCGAGTTAATGTGAAGCTTTGCGGCGAGGTGAAAGATTACATCTACACTCTCAACAGCGCGATGCAGGGAGTCCGAATCCGTCAACTCTCCCTCGAAAATCTCTACACGCTTATTCAGCCCCTCACGGTTTGAGGATTTTCGGACAAGAGCATGAACACTATGATTTTCTGCGAGCAGATACTCGACAAGCGCCGATCCAATCGCACCGCTCGCTCCCGTAACCAGCGCCTTCATACGATTACTTCAATCTGCCGCTATGCTCAACCCTTCGCGTTTCTTTGCGCCTTTGCGTGAAACCTTTTCCTCACGCAAAGACGCTGGAGGCGCTAAGAAGAGCGCAAAGATTTCACTGTGACGCTCTTAATCTGAAACTACAGAAGCTTCTGCTCCACTCTGCTGAGCTTGTTGCGCCGAAACTCTGCCTTCCTTTTGCAACTCTTCTTCAATCCAGCGATAGGTTTTCTCCAGCCCATCTTCGAGCGACACCCCAGGCTCCCAGTTGAGAACCTGGCGCAGGCGTGTGTTATCGCTATTGCGACCGCGAACGCCCTGCGGCTTTGTCAGATCGTAATTTTTTCCGATTCTCTTCCCGGCAATACCGGCGACGATTTCGACAAGCTCGTTTATAGAGATCATGCGATCCTGTCCAAGGTTCAACGGCTCGCGGTAGCCGCTTTGCATCAAGCGGTAGATTCCTTCCACGCAGTCGTCTATATAGCAATAGGAGCGCGTCTGCTCGCCATCGCCCCAGACTTCAATGGAGTCTCCGTCCTCTGCTAACGCAATTTTGCGACAGATAGCAGCAGGAGATTTTTCGCGCCCTCCATCGTAAGTTCCCAACGGGCCAAAGATATTGTGGAAACGGACGACGCGCGTGTCCAGCCCGAAATCCTCGTAGTAATGGCGGCAAACTCTCTCCATGTAAAGCTTCTCCCAACCGTAGCCGTCTTCTGCGTCCGCCGGATAAGCATCCTCTTCTTTGAGCGGCGTTACGTCTGCGTCCCGTTGCAGGTAGCCCGGATAGATGCAGGCGCTTGAAGTGTAGAGATACTTTTTAATTCCGTTAGAGCGCGCGGCTTCTATCGTGAGCATGTTGATGAGCGTGTTGTCGCGCACGATGACGGCTTTGTTGGTCTCAATGAAACCTATGCCGCCCATGTTGGCCGCAAGCCCGTAAACTTCCCGTATGCCGCGCGTAGCTTTCAAACAGTTCTCTTCATTGCGCAGATCTAAAATCTCAAATTCGTGCGCAGCCGTTTGCTCATACTCCGGCTCTTTAATGTCCGCGCCGCGAACCCAATAGCCTCTGTCAACAAGATATTTGGTTAAATGATGGCCTATGAAGCCTCCTGCGCCCGTAACCAGGACTTTTACCTGTTCTGACATTCCAACTCCTTCAGTTTCAAACTAAGATTGAATTGATTAAACTTTATGCGCCCGGGTTCGAGGCATTGAGGCTGCGCGATGGCAGATGCGTCGGCTGGGATTCAACAGCCTCGACCATCATGGGCAGCAACGCTTCCATAGAATACCTGCCGGAAAACTCCACCTCGCTCGATAAAGGCATCAACACGTCCGACTGTGCAGATTCCAGAATATGTCTGATCACTTTATCCACCTCGCCATGACTTGCCGCCCTTCCTGATTCGCTCAGGTGCGGGAGTAAATCTACTACGTGGCTTTCCGTTGGGCCAATGTAAAGAAAGGGAGCGCCGACGGAAAGTATGTTGTAGATTTTGCAGGGGTGAACGATGCCTGCGAACTGCTCGCCCATCACCACTACGTGCAGGTCAGCCGCTGAGAGCGATGCCGCCAGCTTATCCAAAGGCTGATAGGGCAGGCACAGAATATTTTTCAAACCGCGCTCGGCTGCGAACGCTTTTACTCTACTGAACTGACTGCCGCCGCCTACGAAGCAGAATGCTATCTCGGAATTATCCTGTAGTTTTTCCGCCGCGCCAAGAAGTGTATCGAGCGGATGACACGGGCTATGGTTGCCTGAATACATGACTACCTGCTTCCGGGAAAGATCGTGGGCAGCGCGGAATGCTTCTCTTCCCTCGGCATCAAATCTCACTGCGTCCGTGTGAGACCAGGGCGGAACGATCTCTATTTTGTCCCCTGAGATGCCTTTGGCAAGTATGCGCTCTTTCATGAAGCGATCCAGCACGATAATCTTTTCGGCGCGGCGAAGCGCGTAGACAAGTATCGCATTTAGAAATCTTGCTGCAACGGAGCGCTCATTCAACCAACCGGCAGCAATTGCTTCATCAGGATTCAAATCCATGACCCAGTAGAGGAAGCGGCCACCTTTCAGTTGAACGAAGAGCGCGGCGAGAAATGAGATGAGCGGGGGCGCTGTCATCCCTACCACCACATCCTGCCGGGGCAACAAGATCAGACGAAGAACGCAGGCCGCAAGAAAGCTTGCGAAATTCAGAGACCTGCGCAGCTTCGATTCTTTTCCAAGATTTAGCGAAGGGACACGAACTATTTTGATTCCCTTCCATGTCTCTCGTTTTGCGAAGCGCGCACTGGCGTCGTCGTAGCCTCTTCGACTCGCAATGACCGTCACCTCATGCCCTTCACTCGCCAGCCTGACCGCGAAGTCCGTCAGATGCTGGCTGGCCGAAACCACATCAGGGTAGAAGCACTGATTTAGAAGAAGTATCTTCATTCGTTCGATTTCAGGAGACCTATAATCGAAGTCGTTATCGGACGCGCAAGTCAGGTTGAGGAGATTGTGTGAGCCAGCAAATCTATATTACGTCTTTAAAGCCGGTGTGCTTGCTACGCGGGCTTCAAAATATGCGATGGTGCGCTCAAGGCCGTCGCGCAATGCTACGGTCGGATTCCAGTTCAGGAGTTGCTGTGCGCGGCTGATGTTCGGCTTGCGCTGCTTGGGGTCGTCTTGCGGTAGCTGACAGTATTTGAAGCGCGGGGTTACGCCGCAAATTCGCGCCACCTCTTCCGCCAGTTCCTTAATGGTAAACTCACAGGGATTGCCAAGATTGACTGGTTCGTGCATGCCTTCGCAATTCATCAAACTAATAAGAGCTTTTACCAGATCGTCAACGTAGCAGAAGGAGCGTGTCTGCGAGCCGTCGCCGTAAAGCGTCAACTCTTCGCCACGCAGAATCTGAACGATGAAATTAGAGACCACACGCCCGTCGTTCTCAAGCATCCTTGGCCCATATGTGTTGAAGATTCGCGCGATGCGCGTGTCCACTCTGTTCTGACGATGATAATCCATCATCAGAGTTTCCGCTATACGCTTTCCTTCGTCATAACATGATCTGATTCCAATCGGATTTACATTGCCCCAGTATTCTTCCGTCTGCGGATGAATCTCCGGGTCGCCGTAAACCTCCGACGTTGAAGCCTGAAGTATACGCGCGTGAACTCGCTTTGCTAACCCCAGCATGTTTATCATGCCCATCACGTTTGTCTTCACAGTCTTCACAGGATTGTACTGGTAGTGAATCGGCGATGCAGGGCAGGCAAGATTGTAAATCTGCTCTACTTCAAGCAGAAGCGGCTCGACAACATCGTGCCTGATTAACTCGAAGCGCGGATTATCAAGCAGGTGAAAAATATTCTCGCGTCTGCCCGTGAAAAAATTGTCAAGGCACAGGACTTCGTGCTTCTCCTCTAAAAGCTTTTCACAGAGATGAGAGCCTATGAACCCGGCTCCGCCCGTAACAAGAATTCTCATCTTAAGGAATCTCTCAAAAAAAATTTACTCGTGCGTTCGGCGAACCACATTGTTGCCGAGGTAGAGCACATCCATGCGCGTCTTCAAAAAGCATTCAATCGCATGGCGCGGCGTGCAGACGACAGGCTCGTTCTCGTTAAACGAAGTGTTCAGGACTATGGGAACTCCTGTCAAACTGTTGAAGTCAGAGATAAGCTGGTAATAACGTGGATTGACCTTTTCGG
>DATHJK010000289.1:0-2744 GCA_035316225.1 Pyrinomonadaceae bacterium | reverse complement strand
CGTCTTCGGTGATTCGAATATCATCCTGGCGCAGGTTGGTGACGAAGCGTCGCTGATGGTCGACGGCTGTGAAGAGTATGTTGGTCAGGTCTGTGTCCACGCGAACAACGTCGTCGCTCGGCAACGTCTCTTCCTCCTGCCCCGGAGAAGCTGAAGGTCTGGGCGAAGGCGAGCCTTGCGCGTTCTGCGTAGCAACCGCGTAGCTGCGGGCCGTTCCCGGCTGATTCTGCTGCGCACGCGCGCGCTGGGCCAACTGGCCGCCCAGCAAGAGCGATGATAAAACCGAGAGAGCTATTACGAGCCTGACCTGATTTCTATAAAACATCTTTACCTCGAAAACCTGTGTGATTAATCAGTAAACATTACTACTGCTGTTGCGGCGCTAGCACAGAGTCCTGCGTAGCGTTGTAGCCGCGCTTGGTGCGAATCTTCAGATCGTTTCGACCGTTCGCAAGCCTGACCTCTATGCGACGGTAGCTGCCGTCATAAGATTCATTCGTCGGGCGATAAGTCAGGACGTACTGCGTGTGCAATTCGCTTCTGATCTTGTTGAACGCGCGCTCCAGCGAGAGTATATCGCCTGAGAAGAAGGCTTGCCCGCCAGTCTCTTCGCAAAGCTTCTGAAGATTCCTGTCCGCAGTATCGAGCACCTGCCCCATCTCTGTGCCCGGCGTAGTGCTCAAGAGTCCTGCTCTGGTCGAGACGGCGAAGATCGTTGTGTTGGTGCGCTGCGCTATATCAATCGCTTCGCGCATGTTGGCGCGGCTGTAAGTATCTTCTCCGTCGGTGATGATTACCAGCACGCGGCGTCCCGGCGCAGAGCGCATCTTCTCGTCGCAGAACTGCCATACGGCGTCGTAGAGCGACGTGTGCGTTCCGTGCTTCTTGACGCCGAAGATTGCACGGTCAAGAAGATCAAGCTTGTCCGTGAAATCCTGCCGGAGCGTCACCTCGTCGTCGAACGTGGCGAAGAGAGCACGGTCGCGCCGTAAGCGTAGGACAGTTTGCAGGAAGTTCATGGAAGCCTCCTGCTCGAAACGAAGCTTGCCGACGACCGAAGCGGAAGTATCCATCAGAACGCCAACGTAAATTGGAAGGCTCTCGCGCTCGTCTGAAAAACTTTCTATATTTTGAAGAACTCTGTCTTCGTAAATCTGAAAATCATTCTTGGTAAGTCCGGTGACGAATTCACCATGCCTGTCCGTTACAGCGACCGGAACCTGCACGCGGCGTGTGAAGACTCTTTCGGGTGTCTCATGCGGCGAAGGCGAGGGGCGCGGGCTTGCGTTCGTCTGCGTCCCGGCGGTTCCTTGCTGCTGCTGCTGCGCGCGTGCGTGGTTATTGGCGAATAGCGCGCACATTACGAGCGAACCGGTAAAAAGAAGCAGGTAAAAAGATTTTCTCATAAAAAATTCAGGAGACGGCGCGCGCTTTCCGAGAGAGAAGTAGAACTTGCATTCGTCGTGCGCCAGCAGGTTTTGATGCCATCGGAGCGAAACCCCGTTGCCCTTTAAAGGCTTTCCGTAGCGAGACGTTAGTATAAGACAGAAAGCAGCCGGCGAAAAAGCGTAGGAAGAATAGAGTAGCAGGTCAATTTCAACTTATCGCTTCGATAAATACAGTGTGAAAATTTCACGCCTGATCCACTGCCAGGAATAGACGCTGAAGATACGTAGACAAGGGGCAGGCAGCGATTCAGAGGAAATCCGATTGCAATTCTGTTCAACTCGTCTTCATTTTTGCTCATCGCTCATCATTTTCTTTCGCCTCGCATGCTTCGTCCCTGGCTCTTTCCCTTCTGCTCTTTCTCTCTCAGTGATAGAATGACGGCCACGGTCGGTCACGTCGAATTTAAGTCGAGGGAATGCGCGCCCTTTAATGGCCGACCGCGCCGCTTTCAGTAAACTTCCCGAGTTGTGCCGCTCTTTAACTGCGAAGTCCGAAAATCATCCGAAGAGCAAGGGGGTTGATTTCTGTGGCCCAGAAGATGATCTCTCACTACCGAATTCTGGAGAAGCTCGGCAAGGGCGGAATGGGCGAAGTCTATCTGGCCGAAGACACGAAACATCATGACCGCAAAGTTGCGCTCAAACTCCTTCACCTGGATTTCGTCAATGACGAAAACCTGCTGCGCCGCTTCCGGCAGGAGGCGCGCGGCCTTCTGGCGCTGAACCATCCCAACATACTGACGATTTACGAGATCGGTCAGGACGATTCCGCCTACTTCATTGCGACGGAATATATAGAAGGAACTACCTTACGCCGTTACATGGCGCACCGCCAGTTGAAGATTGACGAAGCGCTGGACATCAGTATTCAGGTCGCCTCTGCTCTGGCCGCAGCGCACGGGGCAGGGATAATTCACCGCGACATCAAGCCTGAGAACGTGATGCTCAGACCCGACGGTTACGTAAAGGTGTTGGACTTCGGCCTTGCGAAACTCGCCGAGAAGGAGCCGGGGCAGGACGAGCAACAGCCTAACGACCCGGAAGCTCTGACGCTTCCTTTCAGCGAGACGAGTCCGGGCGCGGTCGTGGGCACGACCGGCTACATGTCGCCGGAGCAGGCGCGAGGACTTCAGGTTGATGCGCGCACTGACATCTTCTCGCTCGGCGTGATTCTCTACGAGATGGTAGCGGGGCGACAGCCATTTTATGGTGCGACGAAGAGCGACGTGATCGCCGCTTTACTGGAGCGCGAGCCTGCGCCGCTCGCCAGGTACGCGCCGGATGCGCCGCAGGAGC
>DATHJK010000288.1:0-3762 GCA_035316225.1 Pyrinomonadaceae bacterium | reverse complement strand
AGTTGTCCTGAACTGTATTCTGGCCTGTGAAGTCCAGGCTATAAACGATGCGCGAATTGAAAGCCCTATGGCCGGTGTCCATTCCCGAATCGAGAACGGCAATGCCTACACCTGAGCCGTCGAGCGTGAATGAGGTTGGCAGTAAACCTAGAATTGATACGCCCTGTTGACTTCGCACAAGGTCTGTGCCCGTAGTCGCCGTGATGTGCCCGAAGGACTCAAGCTGTCTGTCCGGCGAGAGGTAATTTGCCAGACCGCTCGATGCCAGACCCTCTATTGCTCTGGCCGGAACGCTAAGCTTCAGCGTGCCCAGTTGTGCCAGGCTATTATTAACAAGCACGCCGTCACGCTTGAGCGTCGCCAGAAGTTCTGCGCTTCTGACATCGTTCACCTGCATGATTACGTTGATGCGCTCGTTGGGCGAGCTTACGCTGGCAACCATCTCTCGCAGGTCATCGGAAACCCTGCTGCCTATGAACTCTTCATCACTACCGCTATTCCTATTCTCCGCGTCGCTATTCTCATTCGACGCCGTTGCTTCTGCCACCCCATCGACTATGCTGATCGGCTGGAATAGATTATTAAGCGACGTGTCGTTAGCGATGTAATCGGCGTATGCTTCGGATGAAGCCCCGCCAATCATGCGTAACTGTCCATGACTGATTGCGTCTCGCACAGCGGCTGAAGCGGCAGGGGTCGCATATGTGCCGACGAACTGGTGAAGCTCCGGGATGAAAAGAATGATTTCATCTCTTGCGCTCGCCGCTTCTGCGATAACACTTTGCAGTCTGCTCACAAACTCGTCGCTGGTCAGCACGCCAGCCGAGAGCGCCCCTACATTCAGGCTGAAAAGGCTCTTGCCACGTAAAGTGTCCGGCACGCGGCCAGACGCGATTCGTTGCGCGATTCCGCTTGCGATTACCGCCGTGTTAACTTCCTGCTCGGAGATCAGAACAGGATTGCCACGCTCTTCGTTTGAGAGAATCCTGATGGTTCGATTGATTTCTGCGTCACGACCGGTGACAGGCTCTAGCCTTCCCTGGCGAGCCAACCGCGTCACGTCCGTCGCATAACGCGAGAGAAGCGGATAGCTATTTCTGCGCTTTGCCGTCGCACCGGGCTGCGCAGAGCCTGAAGCGGATTGCGCTCCGGCGTTTTTCCCAATGATTGCTCCGCTGCAAACCGAGAGCAACATTGAGAAAGCTATGAGCAGTGAAACGAGCGGGGAACGTTTATTAACTCTCACCTTTGAGACTCCTTAAATCCTAACTTGATTTCTTATTTCAACCGAACATTGTGTGGGCCGAGACTGCTGCCCGCCGGAAGTATTGGCAAGCTTTGTGCCGCATAGTTTCAGAGCCTTTTTCTGCGATTTTATTAGGGAATCTGGATGCTCGATCTAATCTGCATCAAGATTGACAGTAAGAAACAGTCAAGATGAGAGAGATGAGTCAGTCAATTAGAACGGTCATGCTCGCCAGCTATGAAAGAGATGCTCACGGCCACTTTAAGCGTACGTAGCTATCTATGAGATAAGACCTACCCGGAAGAACTATCGAATTATGTCAGAGCTTTATGAGAGGCAAGATATGAGTTCAGTTCCCTCGTCAGAGCTTTTCAAGATGCTCTCCATTAACCATCCTGTTGCTTTTTGTGCAAACATTAGGGCTATTGAATTCCTGTCCTCTGATCCTTATGAATTTCCACAAGTGAGAATCACTCTTAAGTGCGGTTTTTCGGTAAAAAAGCTAAAATTTTGGCGATTTATTGCAGACTTTCCCGCCTGTGTATGATATATGTTGCTTCCGTAAGCTTTTTCAAATTTCCCTGACTCACTGGAGGTAATCAGACCACGCTATGGCGACCAAAGCGGCAACCGGCAAAAGACGGATGACTCAATCTGAAGTTGTGAATCACTTCGCCGAAAAATTCGGGCTGAAGCGTTCACAGGCAAAAGAAATCTTCGAAGAACTAGCCAATCTGGCTGGTAGCGAAGTTACATCGAACGGCGAATTTGTGCTCCCCGGCTTCGGCAAACTTGTTCGTTCCGAGCGAAAAGCACGCGAGGGCAGAAACCCCGCAACAGGCGAGACCATTCAAATTCCTGCCAAAACCACGCTCAAGTTTCGCGTAGGTAAATCTATGAAGGATACGGTTTTGCCTAAGAAGTAATAGGCCGTTTAAATCATAATCGATAAAAGAGGCGGCGCCGCCCTAAGATTCCAACATCCCCCCAGATCGTTGTGAATCCGGCGGCGCTTCGCTATGAAGAGTGAAATTCGGAACGCTCTCTTCTTTTCCACTCAATTCTTGTTTCAGACTCCAGGAATCACAGATTTTATACGGCTTAAACCCTATCTATCTACTCAAGGCTTGTCCGATACAAGGGATTTCTTCAGCCAATCCGTACCCGCCTGTAACTCATCTAGCTTCCAACGAAAGCCGCATAATCGTTGACTTAATATAAGACAACAGGGTTTTACGAATCGGATTCCAGTCATCCCCAATCCCGTACTTATTTTCCGGCAAAGGTCTCCTAAAAAAATGTCTGGAAAAATCCAGACGTTTCAAGTACAATCGCCTGTTTTGTTGGACACAATCTGACCTCGCTGTAGCTCTATTGGTGAGTACAGGTTTGTCGTTCCGTACAAAATAGCTTGGGAATTGCAACAATTCTGCATCCCAAACCGTAATCTTGACATCTAAAATATCTAGAACATTCATCGGGGGCGCGTCGTCGTGAGGGGACTTATTCGACCGTGCTTTCGAGTACAGAAGGAGCAAATAAACAGTGATTTTCGACCGTCATCTGCCGCTTTCTGAGCGGCTCTTGAGAATCGATCATATCCAGGCGCGCCGTTTTTCTAAACTTTCAGGCTCGTCCCTGGAAATCGCCACAGAGGGCATTATCCGTCATCTTCGCGCCTGTGACCGTATGGACGTTAACCCGGACACTTCAGCAGTGCGCGAGATCATTGACGATGCGCTGAACGGACGACGTGTTTTCGCCGAAACGGCTGACGACCGCCGCGCTGCGTAAGCGTTAGATTCCAGCTTTACCAATTTTAAGAGACCGCCTTCCCTCAAGTTGGCGGTCTTTGCTTTCCGGGCGGGTTCAAACATCAAAAACTTTCCTTAACGAGATATCTCGCTTCCTTTCTGTTTCTAACTCTTGATTATTCATTCGCTTTAGCATGCGCGGTTGACGCTGGGTGCGCCGCGCATGTTAACATCGTTCCTGAAAATTACGCTCCCGTAGCTCAGTGGATAGAGCATCTGCCTTCTAAGCAGAGGGCCGCACGTTCGAGTCGTGCCGGGAGCATTATCGAATTCGATAGCTGGTTTGCGCACTTGTCATTCTCAGCTTTGGTTGCGTATTATTCTTCGCGTAAGTTCAGCTTTGTGGCGGCTATAGTTCAGTCGGTTAGAACGCAAGATTGTGGATCTTGAGGTCGAGGGTTCGAGTCCCTCTAGCCGCCCTCTAAAAAGTCAAGGCCACCCGTAACAGGTGGCCTTATCCATTCCTGGTTTCATAAATCAAACTAGCTTTCCTCTTTTATAACGAGCACGGCGTTCACCTGTCCATAATGCTGATAAGCACCCCAGGTTGAAGTCATAAAATTGCTCATAACTTCTCTCCGAGCAGCCGAGATTGAAGCGCCGAGGGTTTCGCCTGTGAGGGCGTTTTCGTAAAAAGACTTTGCCATCAGGACGCCGGGGTCGTCTTCTACGGGCCAGCCTGCGCCTATGTAGTTCGAGACG
>DATHJK010000287.1:0-2880 GCA_035316225.1 Pyrinomonadaceae bacterium | reverse complement strand
TCTCGCCGTCAACAAACTCCATCGCCAGGAAATGAACCGAGTCGGCCTCGCCCACTTCGTGAATCGTGATGATGTTCGGGTGATTCAGGGCAGAGGCTGCGCAGGCTTCCTGCTCGAACCTGCGCAATCGCCCTTCGTCTTCAGTAAATTTAGCGGGCAACAATTTCAGCGCCGCTGGTCGCTTCAATCTGGTGTCCTGCGCCAGATAGACTTCACCCATTCCGCCAGCGCCTAGCTTCTGGACAACCTCGTAACGACCGAGTTTAGTACCTTCCGCGACCACCATAAGGATGAGATGCCGGGCGACGATGAGAAAGCTTTTATTTTCACCCTCGCGCTGTTTCTATCCGGGACTAACGTCAATTATTCTAGCCGCGTTCCATCTGATTCTGCTAGCGAAGTTAAAGCAGGAAGGGCTTGTCGAGGACAAAAAAAGAGTCGCAAGCTGCGAGGATGCCTGCGACTCTTCTCGATGCCGGTAGCTCCCGAATGTGATACGAGGGAGCGCTTGCCCGTGGGCAAGTGCTATCGGCTACCGGCGATTATTTCTAGCCACCTGTGTCGGTGCGGAGCCTATCGAAATGTTCTTTGCAAACTTGACCTGTTTATTCGCGTCCAACTCTACTGTAATAATGTCTCCCTCGCTCACCTCTCTGATTGAAACCACGCGGCCATTTCGCGTGACGCGAGTGCCAGTTCCATCAATCGCTATAACGTGCTCCGCGCCGCCTCGTGTGACAATCGAGATATGACAATCCGCAACTTCGACCACTTTTGCATTGACGAATAGCCCGTCTTCATCATCACCAGAATTTTTCGCGGCCAGAGCCTCGCCCCAGATTACGCTCAGCATCAGAACCGCTAACAGACCCGATAAAACTTTACGATGCATAACAGCCTCTCGTGTCCGCTGATTACCAAAATGTCCAACAGACGTGTTTCGCGCTCGATTGATGAGCAATCAACATGCCGCCCAATTCAGACTCCTGACAACTGAAGTTAAATCACCTGTTTTCAACGTAAGAGACTCTATTGCGAAATGATTGCCCTTAATAAAGCTGTACTCCGGTGGTGCAATCGGTTCGTACAATGCCCGGACGTTTGTATTAGAAGTAGACGCCGACGCTTGCGTTGATTATCACGCCGCTCGCATTGCTCTTTTCTCTGCGTCTTTAGTATTTTGACTCGGAGAATTTTTATGGCGCAACTTACCCCGGAACAATTAGCGCAGTTCGAGCGCGACGGCTTTCTGGTGATTGAAGATTTCTGCGCGGCTGCGGAGTGCGACCGGTTGCGCGAGCGCGCGGATGAGCTTGTAAAAGGGTTCGACCCTCAGGTCGTCTCCATCTTCTCCACGCACGAGCAGACGCGCACAAGTGACGATTACTTTCTTGAATCGGGCGACAAGATTCGATTCTTCTTCGAGGAGGATGCGTTCAATTCCGAAGGCAAGCTGCGACAATCGAAGGAGCGCTCTATAAACAAGATAGGCCATGCGCTGCACGACCTTGACGCGGTTTTCGCAGAATTTTCCCGTAAAGATGAGATAGCCGGGATTGTAAGTGATTTAGGATTGTCGCGCCCACTGCTCTTGCAGTCCATGTACATCTTCAAGCAGCCGAACATAGGCGGCGAAGTCACATGTCATCAGGATGCGACCTTTCTCTACACTGAACCTCGCGGCTCGGTCGTCGGACTCTGGTTCGCTCTCGAAGACGCCACGCGCGAGAACGGTTGTTTACTGGCAATTCCCGGCGGGCACAAAGCCGGACTCAAATCAAGATTCATGCGCGCCAAAGAAGGAGGAACGCGCTTTGAAGTTTTTGATGACACCCTATGGCCGCTCGACCGGCTTGTTCCATTGGAAGTTAAGAAAGGCGCGCTCATCATACTTCACAGTCTACTGCCGCACATGAGCTACGCCAACACTTCACCGAAATCACGCCACGCCTTCACGCTTCATATAATGGACGGCCATTGTCATTATCCTTCAGACAACTGGCTTCAAAGGTCTGCTGCGCTCCCGTTACGTGGATTTTAAGAATAAGTCAGTAGTCGCATTCAAGTGAGAACCGCTATAAAGGCAAGGGGCTTAACCCTCCCCATCGTGGACGGTTAAGCCCCTTGCCTTTCTTCTTTCTCACTATCGCTCTATCCAAAGATGTCGCGCACTTTATCCATCAGCCCTTTGTCTTCCAAATCCTGGCTCTCCATTTCTGCGAGTTGCTCCAGAAGCTTTCGCTGCTCGCGCGTGAGCGTAGTCGGGGTGATGAGCGTGACGGCCACGAAGAGGTCGCCGCGTCCGCGACCGCCGAGGACAGGGATACCCTGACTCTTCAATCTGAATACGGTTCCCGTCTGGGTTCCCGCAGGTATCTTCACCTGCTGCTCGCCGTCAAGAGTCTGGACTGTAATCTCTGCGCCTAATGCGGCCTGAGCGAAAGTTATAGGCACGGATGAATAGAGGTTGCTTCCCTGTCGCTCGAATTGCTCATGCTCTTTGACGTGAATTACAACGTAGAGGTCTCCGCTCACCCCGCCCTGCGTTCCGGCTTCGCCCTCGCCAGCTATACGCAGGCGCGAGCCTGTCTCAACGCCCGCAGGAATTTTCACCTCCATGCTCTTCTCGCGCTCTACGCGCCCCGTGCCGTGACAGTTGTCGCAAGGGTTCTTGATTATACGGCCCGTGCCGCGACAATTCGTGCACGTTCTGGATACGGAGAAGAAGCCCTGCTGGTAACGAACCTGCCCAGCACCGCTGCATGTCTGGCACGTTTCAGGCTGCGTGCCCGGAGCAGCGCCCGTGGCCTTACATGTTTCGCAAGCTTCCAGGCGCGGGATGCGCAATTGGGCGGTCATTCCCGCCGCCGCTTCTTCCAG
>DATHJK010000286.1:0-10786 GCA_035316225.1 Pyrinomonadaceae bacterium | reverse complement strand
CCGGGATGGGCGCGCAAGCAGAATTTTCGGAAGAGATGACTGAAGCCGCGCCTGAGGTCGAGGAGTATGTAGAAGCGCAGGTCGCAGGCGAAGAGCAGCGTGAAGGATTCGCGCCTGTGGAAGAGGCTACTGCTTACGACGCTGAAGCCATTGAGACAGGTAGAGCGGAAGAAACATGGGCCGAGCATATGGCCGAAGCGGCGGCGAGCGCGCCGTCTGCTGAATCCGCTCCGGCAGCTAAGGCCGGGCAGATAACACTAGATCAACTTTCGCCGGAAGTGATTGACGCCATAGCGCGTCGCGCCGTAGAGATGCTCTCCGCGAAAGTAGTGGAACAGGTCGCGTGGGAAGTCGTCCCGCAACTGGCTGAGATTCTCATCAAACGCCGTATCGAAGAAGAAAGATCGCAAACGAACTAGATAATAGAGAGTAGATAGTAGGCAGATAAAGGTTGTCGGTATTCGTCGCGGGATGAATCCGGCAACCTTTTGCTTTACAATGCTGACTACTAATTTAATGACTACTGGCTACTGAATGATGATTGAGATTCCTAAAACATACGACCCCAAACAGGCCGAGAGCGAGCACTATGCGCGCTGGGAGCGACAGGGCTACTTCGCGCCTGAGATAAATCGTGACCCCGTAGCGCCCGTTTACAGCATAGTCATTCCGCCTCCGAACGTTACGGGCAGCCTGCACATGGGGCACGCGCTTCAGCACACGATCATGGATGTGCTAACCCGTTACAAACGCATGAGCGGCTATCGCACGCTGTGGGTGCCGGGCATGGATCACGCCGGAATCTCTACGCAGATTCAGGTCGAGAAGCAGCTTCGCAAAGAAGGGTTGACGCGGCACGACCTGGGGCGCGAGCGATTCAATGAGCGCGTGTGGCAGTGGAAAGAGGAGTATGGCGGACAGATTTTGAAACAGATGCGGCGCGAGGGCGCGAGCGTTGACTGGTCGCGCGAGCATTTCACTATGGACGAGCGGCTCAGTCGCGCAGTGCGCGAGTTCTTCGTTCACATGTACGAGAAGGGCTGGATATATCATGGCGAAGGGATGATTAGCTGGTGCCCGAAAGATCAGACGGCGCTCTCGGATTTGGAGGTTGATAAAGAGTCGCAGGCAGGGCATCTCTACTACTTGCAGTATCCTGTGAAGGGAAGCGAGCGGCGTGTGACGGTTGCTACAACCAGACCCGAAACGATGCTAGGCGATACGGCTGTTGCTGTGAACCCGAATGATGAGAGATACGCTGATCTCATAGGCGCTACGATAGAGCTTCCTCTAACGAATCGTCTGATTCCCGTCATAGCCGATGATTTCGTTGATCCTGAGTTCGGAACGGGCGCGGTGAAAGTGACGCCCGCACATGACCCGAACGATTACGCTATGGGGCAGCGCCACAATCTGCCACTGGTTAAAGTCATAGACAGCCACGCGCGCATGACCGCAGAGGCTGGCGCGGAGTTTGAAGGACTAGACCGTTACGAGGCGCGCGAAAAAGTTGTCCGTAATTTTGAAGCGTTGGGTTTGCTTGAAAAGGTCGTTGATTACGAGTTTTCGATAACGAAGTGCGGTCGCTGTCGAACCGTCATCGAGCCGTTGATTTCCACCGAATGGTTTTTGAAGCAGGCGGAAATGGGGCGTGCGCCGCTCGAACTGATTCGTGAAAAGCACGAGCCGCGTTTCGTTCCTCAAGTCCCTTACGAGAAAGTTTATACCACCTGGCTCGAAAACCTTTACGACTGGACGCTCTCGCGCCAACTCTGGTGGGGGCATCGCATCCCCGCGTGGTACACAGAAGACGGGCGAACAATCGTCGCTCGAACTGAAGAAGAAGCAAGAGAGAGAGCCGGTACGGACAATCTCACGCAAGACCCGGACGTTCTGGACACATGGTTTTCTGCTGCGCTCTGGCCCATCTCTACTTTGGGGTGGCCGGACGAAACCGAAGACTTCAAGATTTTCTACCCAACATCCCTGCTCGTAACAGCGCGAGACATCATCTTTCTCTGGGTGTCGAGGATGATGATGACGGGGTTGGAGTTCACGGGAAAGAAAGCTTTCGACGATGTTTTCATCACGGGCACTGTCTTCGATAAGCACGGCCAGCGCATGTCCAAGTCAAAGGGAAATGGCGTTGACCCGCTCGAAGTTTTCGACAAGTACGGCGTGGATGCGACCCGTCTGACGCTCGCATCAATCGGGAGCACGGACACGCGCTGGAACGATAAGCAGGTCGAAAGTTTCAGAAACTTCGCAAACAAAATTTGGAACGCGGCGCGCTTTGCGCTGATGAATTCGGAAGGCGGGAAGGTAGGCAGTGGATTTGAAGCGGATCGTTCCGAATGGTCGTTGCACGACCGCTGGATTGTGTCTCTTCTGAACAAAACCGCGCGCGATGTCGAACAGGCGCTTGCCGCGTATGATTTTTATGATGCCGTGCAAAAGCTCTATCATTTCTTCTGGGACGATTTCTGCGATTGGTACATAGAGTTGTCAAAGGCAGAAGTATCTGCGGAAGCACCTTCTCCTGAAAGAGACGCAGCGCGCAGCCGTTTGTTGACCGTTTTAGAACAGGCGCTTCGTCTTCTACATCCATTCATGCCGTACATCACAGAAGAACTCTGGCAGCGTCTCCCCGGAATCTCCGAAGAACAGTTGCATCCGGCTTACAAAAGCGCGGGCGCGCCTACCGTTATGCTTGCCTCTTATCCTCGCCCGGATGAGTCCTTGATTAACGAGCGCGCTGAAAGTGAAATGCAGTCTGTTATTGACCTCATCTCGCGTGTGCGAAACATTCGTTCGGAATTGAATGTGAAGCCAGCAGAGCGCATAAAGATTTTCGTGAGCGCCCCGGAAGAACAGACGCGCAAGGTCTTCGATGAAAGCACAGGGCAGATAGAAAGATTGACGCGGGCGTCCGCAATTTTCATTGGAAACGGATTGAATGTCCCGCGTGCTTCGGCGCGACAGGTTCTGGGCGGAGGCGCTGAAGTGGCAGTGCCGCTTGAAGGGTTGATTGACTTCGCGCAGGAGTTGGAGCGTCTGAGCCGCGAGCGCGAGAAGTTGCAGAAGGAGGCGGCGAAGCTGGAAGCCCAGCTTTCAAACCCGCAGTTCGTAGAGCGTGCGCCGGAAGAGAAGGTGAGCGAGATAAGAGATCGCCTTGCGGATATAGAGCGGCGTGACCATGCGCTGGAGCAGATGATGGAGGCGCTCGGATGAACTGGCTGGACGAGGGCGCGCTCTTCTCTCAGATAGGAGCGTTCCTTGCCGAAGATTTGGGGCGCGGCGACATCACGACACAGGCAACTGTCGCCAGAAGCGCTCATGCACGTGGCCGATTTCTTGCCAGAGAGACTATGATCGTCGCCGGGCTTGAAGCTGCCGAAGCGGTATTCACGACGCTGGATTCGCAGCAGCAGATTGAAGCTTTTGTATCGGACGGCGACGAAGTTGAAGCTGGAAAGGTCATAGCGCGCACCAGCGGTTTCGCAGACGTGCTCTTGGCGGGTGAGAGACTGGCTCTCAATCTTATGCAGCGTCTTTCAGGGATAGCAACGCTAACCAGAAAGTTTGTCAGCGCGATTGAAGGGACTGAGGCAGAAATAGTTGATACCAGAAAGACCACACCGGGATTGCGCATGTTGGAAAAGTACGCTGTGCTCGCAGGCGGCGCGCGTAACCATCGCTTCGGGCTGGATGACGGCGTGCTCATCAAGGATAATCACATAGCGCTCGCCGGAGGAGTGGGCGCGGCTGTGAGCGCTGCCAAAGAGAAGGTCGGGCACTTACACAAGATAGAAGTGGAAATATCGAACGAGCGAGACCTGCGCGATGCCGTCAAATCGGAAGCGGACATCATACTGCTTGATAACCAGACGGCTGAGGAGACTGCGCGGCTGGTCACAATCGCCCGCGAGCTTTCGCCAAGAATCGTAATGGAAGCAAGCGGCGGCATCACGCTGGAAAACGTCCGAGCTTACGCGGAGGCCGGAGTTGATTTAATTAGCATAGGCACTCTTACACATTCCGCGCGAGCGATGGACATAAGTTTCAAGATTCAAGCGGGAGGATGAGAAGGCAGGGATGAGGGCGGAGGGATGAGGGATGAAATAAGAGCTATTCATGGTGAGCAGTTTTGTTGTTCTCTTGTTTTTTCGTTGTAATGCTTTGTGGGAACCGATCTCTAGCGCGGCGCGTGTAAGTTCGAGGGCATCTCGGCCTCGAATGTTTCGCATCTTTGTTAGTAGATCAAGTTTTTGCTGTCTGGAATGAAGGGAGCTATGATGCGTTTTGATTCCCGTTCAAAAATCGTTGTGGTGATCGTCATGATTCTGCTCGTTGCCTGCTTCGTTGACGCCAGCGCGCAGGGGCAACGTCGGCGCAGAAGGGTGTCGCGCCGCATCACCAATCCTGTTATCTATTCGTCGCCACAGCCTTCGCCTTCGCCGGGCGCGACGACCGACGCGCAGATAGTGAGCGAAGACGAGGCGGGCAATCAAAACATCCAGCCAGCCACGCAGACGACCAACAGCACGCACAGGAGAACGAACGCGAATCAAACAGAGCCTGACCCCGATGCCATGCGCCGCAGCGTCAACCGTATCTCTTCAGACGTGAGAGCTTTGACACAGAGGATGGGGCAGATGGAGGAGCAGCAGCGCACGCTGGTCAATCTTGAGCGCCTGTCTCGCTCGGAACAGCGCGCCGAAGCGTTGCGCACGCAACTGCGCGACGTTCTTGCCAAGCAGGACGAGTTGCATGCGCGCGAAGATCAGGTCTCAGAGGCTCTCAGGCCGGAGAACATAGAGCGAGCGACCGCAGGCTATGGAACTACGCGCCCGGAAGAGGTGCGTGAAATACGGCGACACCAGCTTGAGAACGAGCAGCATCGCATTCAAGACCAGCTAAACACGCTCGAACAGAGTCGCGTTCATCTTGAGTCTGCAATCGCTTCAGCCGACGCCGAGACGGAGAGATTGCGCGCTCTGGTTGACGCTTCTACAACTTCAACAGACCAGACGGGGACGAACACGGGCGAGCAGCCCGTAATTGTGCCTGCCCCCAATGCGTCGCCGTCACCTTCGCCATCCACATCGCCTTACGCATACCCGCCGCTATCGTTCTGAGAAACAGTTCATAAAGCAGTAGAGGCGTCAGCCGCTAAAAGTTTTCAAAACCTGACATGTTTCAAGCTGGCATGCTTCTTCGCTCTGGTATAACATCGAAAGCAAGGAGAGAGACGAACAGGCGGAAGGCCAGGATAAAGCTGTAGACTTCGGATTTCTAATTTTTAATTCACGTCGTTAGACGTGTACTGATTTTCTCCTTCCGCCTTTTACCTCTGGCTTTTCACTTGGGAACGATTGCGCAGAGCGAGCTTTATCGTCTCATTGCCGAGGCAAGGGAGCGCGGCGAGCGTGTCGTCGTCGCTACTGTAGCGCACACGCGCGGCTCTACACCGCAGCGGCGCGGCGCGAAGATGCTCTTTTTCGCAAACGGCGAGGTCGCGGGCACAGTCGGCGGCGGCTGCATTGAAGCGGAAGTCTGGGCAGAAGCGCGAGATGCCATGCGAACAGGCAAGTCAGCGCTGCACAACTTCAGCCTCACAGCAGACGAGGCCAGCGAAGAAGGCATGGTCTGCGGCGGTACAATGGAGATTTTCATAGACGTGTGGGAGAAAGGAGAGAAGTGATAAGTGATAAGTGATGAGTGATAAGAGAAAAGCTAATCTCTTTCTTATCACTTATCACTTATCACTTCTCTCGGAGGTGTATATGCCGGAGTCGTCATTCATCGAAAATTACAAGGCGAAGCACACGCATCCGTTGAATCGCCTGTCGCATAGCATAGGCATACCGATGATCGTCATCAGTTTGCCGCTCTTCTTCTTCAACTGGCGCTGGGCGCTGGGGCTGTTCGTTGTGGGCTGGATTCTACAGTTTGCAGGACACGCGATTGAAGGCAATCAGCCTGCGTTCTTCCGCAACCCTCTTTACCTGTTGGTAGGCCCGCTGTGGCTCGTGCGACGAGCGGCGAGCGCCATTGGATTGATTAAGGCGACTTCGACGAAGTAGCTGCAACCAAACAGGGAGTGGCCGAGAGAAAATAGCGCAAGGGCGAATCTGCTTTTCGTCGTCAACGACATCGTTCCTTCTAAAAAAACCTTCCCGCATGAGCAACACGGGCGATCAATCCTCGCTTATTACAGAAGCCGTCAACAGAATTCTTGAAACAAGTTCCGTAGCGGCGCTCGCCACGCTGGTCTGGGCGCGAGAGCATGTCGGGGCGAAGATGCTCGTTGAAGGATTGAATGAGCGCGCGGGCACGCTCGGCAGCGCGATGCTTGATGAGGTGGTCGCCCGGCACGCTCAAAAATTTCTGGCATCTCGCATAGAGGCCGCGACCTTCAAGGTTGATGAGATTGCCGACGCTCCAGAAGCGTTGCGTGACGCACGCATTCTCTTCGAGCGCATTGAGCCTGAGCCTCGTCTGGTCATATGCGGCGCAGGGCACGTCGGGGCATCGCTTGCCCGCCTCGCTCACCTCGTAGGCTACCGCATAACACTGATTGACGACCGCGCCGATTTCGTCACGCGCGAGCGCTTCCCCGAAAATGAGATTGAATTAATCGCTGCCGGGAATTGGAGCGATGCCGTGCGCGAGAGCGTGGGGCGCGGGCGCAGCGTGGCGGTCGCAGTCGTCACGCGCGGGCACAACGAGGACGAAGAGTGCATGCGCGCAGTGCTTGCGGCCAGACCTGATTACATAGGGTTGATAGGAAGCAAGCGCAGGACGAATATCGTGCTGGAGAGATTGCGCGAGACGGGCTTCGATGAAGAATTGCTCGCCGGGGTGAGAGCGCCAATCGGTCTGGACATCGGTGCAGTTTCGCCCGAAGAAGTTGCGCTCTCAATCCTGGCGGAAATCGTCGCTGAGCGTCGCGGCGGAACAGGTTCTTCGCTTTCTGCATGGAGAAGAAAAAGCGTTTAGTCTCTTATGGGCCATATTCCCCGCAAGCTTGCCGAGGGAGTAGTTCATTCTCACTCCTCAATTTTTCTCTTCAATCTACTCTTTCGTTACCCGCGCGCAATAACTTTCCGGTAGAATACCTCTTTCTTTTATTCATAAAGTCGAACGCTATTGAATGGCTGCGCAAATGGAGACAGGTGGAGAGCGAGGCGCGCGGCGCGTGAACGGAATGTTTCGCGCGCTGGGGCATAGAAATTTCCGTCTCTTCTGGGGCGGCGCATTCCTGTCGAACGTGGGCACATGGATGCAGGCAGTGGCGCAGGGGTGGCTCGTTCTGCAATTGACCAATTCGCCGTTCTGGCTCGGCGTTGACGGTTTTATGGCGACAGCGCCGGGATTAGTGCTGACGCTGGCGGGCGGAGTCTTCGCAGACCTCGTTGACCGCAAGCGCTTGCTGATATTCACACAGATTGGAGCAGGACTCTCGGCGCTAATCCTTGCGACGCTGATCGTGACGAACGTTGTTCAGGTGTGGATGATTCTGGCGCTCTCGTTCATGACGGGCTGCTGCATGGCGATTGCCGGGCCTTCTTACCAGGCGATAACGGTTGATCTGGTCGGGCGCGAAGATTTGGCTAACGCCATCGCGCTCAATTCGACTCAGTTCCAACTCTCGCGCATGATCGGGCCAACGCTCGCTGGTCTTGCGCTTCATGCTTTCGGTCTGGCCGGGTGCTTTCTACTCAACGGACTCTCTTACATAATCATAGTCTCAGCCCTCGCAATGGTGCGCCTTGAGCCTGCCGCGCATGCTGCGGAGAGGCATCCTTTCATGCAGGATTTGATGGAAGGTCTTCGCTACGTCTGGGGAAGGCAGCGCGTCTTCATGCTGCTGTTGATCTCCGCAATGACCAGCCTCTTCGGCGCGCCCTACTTTGCGCTCGTGCCTTACTTTGCGCGCGACATATTGCAAATGGGCGAGAGCGGGCTTGCGCTGATGATGGCCGTGGCGGGCGCGGGCGCGTTCTGCGGCGCTGTTGTGCTTACCTTCATGGGCGACTTCAAATACAAGGGCTGGTCTGTGTTGAGCGGCGCATTCTTCTTTGCGCTCTGCTTGATCGGCTTCTCATTTTCCACACAGGTTCACGCATCGCTCATGTTTCTTTTCGGGATGGGATTCTCCATCGTCTTCTCGGTCGCGGTAATCAACATGCTGCTGCAAAAACTTGTTACAGACAAGATGCGCGGGCGCGTGATGAGCATGTTCATACTCTCGTTCATAGGCGCTATGCCAATCGGCAATCTGGTTGCAGGGGCATCCGCTCACTACTTCGGCGCACCTTACACGCTCGGAACCGGCGGCATTGTGATAGCTATTTTCATGCTAATAGTGACTACTCGGAATAAGCATTTGAGACAGCTTCACTAAGATAAGAGAGCGTTAGATCGGCCAGCCTTCAACAATACCAATAGCGCAATTCAAATCCTCTTTGCGAGCTTTTCTTTGCGTCTTTGCGCCTTTACGAGAGACACTAACTCTCACCAGCTTAAGCTTTGAGATAACTGAGGGTTCACGCGAAGGCGCAAAGACGCAAAGAAAAGCTCGCAAAGGGTTGAGCGATTCTGCGCGGGGTTTTGACTGCCTTTTAACTCATCTGTGCAAGAAATAATCTCCGGGGCGTTCTTAGAGACAAATGAGCGCGCTGCCCTGGATTGCGCGCTATTCAAGAACGACAAAAGGAGAATTATTCATGCGACATATGAAAGCCCCCCTATTAATCATCCTCGCTTTGCTGATGTTTGCAGGATTTTCACAGAAAGCCAGTGCGCAGGGCATCATAGTTCCAGGCCCGTGTACGCGCTGCCCTGAACGACCTCGCGCGGTGCAGTTGCCCCGCTCTCTCCCCATCAAATCAATCAAGATTGATACAAAGATAATCAATCAGGTGGCAACCACGCACGTCGAGCAGATTTTCAGCAACGAAACGGATGCCACGCTCGAAGGCACCTACTTCTTTCCCATACCGGACGAAGCTTCCATAGCCGAGTTTGCAATCTGGGACGGCGAGCGCCGCCTCGTAGGCGAAGTGCGCTCGCGCGAAGAAGCGCGCCGTGTTTACGACGAGATTGTTAGACGCATGCGCGATCCCGGCCTTCTGGAGTACGCAGGACGGAATCTTTTTCAGGCCAGCATCTTTCCCATCCTGGCGCACTCCGAGAAGAAACTTGAGATTACATACACGCAGGTTCTTCGCGCGGAATCCGGCACGGTCTCGTACAAATATCCGCTCGGCACGGGTCAGAACATAGTTCAGATAGGAGCGGTATCGGGGCGCGTGGAGATTGAAGGCAACGAGCCTGTGCGAAATATCTACTCGCCGTCGCATGCGGTTGATGTCAAACGGAACAATGAGAGGCGCGCTACTCTTTCGTTTGAATCCAGCGGCGGCCAGCAACAGGATTTTCAACTCTTCTACTCGCTGTCGCGCGAAGATTTCGGCATGACGCTTCTGACTTACCGCGAGCCTGGCCGCGACGGCTATTTCCTGTTGATGATCTCGCCCAAGCAGGACTGGTCTGAGCAGGAGTACACGGCTAAAGACATAGTGTTCGTCATTGACACGTCGGGTTCAATGGCCGAGGAAGGGAAGATGCAGAAGGCGCGAGCCGCACTGCTTTTCGGCGTGCGCAACCTGCGTGCAGAGGATCGCTTCAACATAGTCTCGTTCGCGGGCGAAGAGCATTTGATGGAGAACGGACTCATTGCCGCCACGCCGCAGGGACGCTCACGCGGCGAAGACTTCGTTAACTCGCTCAGACCTAACGGGGGCACGAACATCAACGACGCGCTGCAAGCTGCCATGAAGCAGTTCGACCACAGCGCCCGCCCCAAGATTATTGTCTTCCTGACGGACGGTCTGCCTACGGTCGGAGAAACCGCGCCGCAGCGAATCATTAACAACTCGCACAGGGCTGAAGCATCGGGCGTGCGCCTGTTCACGTTCGGCGTGGGCTATGACGTGAACACGAATCTTCTTGACAGGCTCGCTTCTGAAAACGGCGGCGTGGCCGATTACGTAGAGCCGCGCGAAGACCTTGAGATAAAGGTCTCTAACTTTTTCACCAAGATCAACAGTCCTGTGCTGACAGACCTGCATCTCGACATGGGCGGTGTGGAGACTGATCTGGTCTATCCGCGCTCGTTGCCAGACCTTTTCAAAGGCTCGCAGATAACTTTGATAGGTCGCTATCGCAGCCCCGCGGAGCTTTCCAATGTGCAGTTGCGTCTGGCGGGCAGAGCGGCGGGGCGCGAGCGCACGTTCGCCTACGAAGGCTTGCGTTTCCCAATACGCGAGACGAAGAACGATTTTCTGCCGCGCCTGTGGGCTACGCGGCGCGTGGGCTGGCTGCTTGAGCAGATACGCAGCAACGGGGAGCAGCGCGAATTGCGCGACGAGATAGTCGAGCTTGGCACGCGATACGGCATCGTCACGCCTTACACCTCTTATCTGGCAGTCGAATCACAGTCGGAAGATGTGACGCGCGCAGCCGCTGTGAACGGTGGGCGTGCGGCGGATCAGAGCCGGGGCGCTCCCAATGAAGCGCCACGTCGTCAGAGGGCTTTGGCTCAGCCGCCCAGTTCAGCAACGGTGAACGCGACTACGGGCGCGGCTGCTGTCGCGCAGAGCAAGAACACTGCGTCATTGCAGAATGCGGAAAGCCTTGACGATAACGACGCGATGCGCATCTCTACTGTGCGCAACGTCGGCGGCAGGACATTCTACCTGCGCAGCGATGTGTGGGT
>DATHJK010000285.1:0-12464 GCA_035316225.1 Pyrinomonadaceae bacterium | reverse complement strand
TCGACCCCGACGCGACGTATGCATTGTGCCACGCCGAACTCTTCACAGGTGTAGCCGGGGCATGGCGCGCACGGCATCTCTTCACGCACGAAAGCAGAAGGTGCGCTAGCCCAGGGCTGCCAGTGGGCTATGTTGGACGAGCCGAAGATGACGACCGTTGGCGCGCCCACGGCAGCCGCTATGTGCGCCACTCCGCTATCGTTGCCGACGAAGAGGCGCGCGAGCGCGGCCAGCGCCGTCACTTCGGGCAAAGATAAGTCTGTGAAAGAGAGAACGGGCACGGAAGATTTTTTTTGCAGCTCTGAAACTGTGTTCGCTTCGTGCGGTGCGGCTATGGCTATTGAAGGAAGATTGCGCTCCTGACACCACTCTACTACGCGCGCGAAATTTTCCGCAGCCCACTGTTTCGTGTCGAAGGCCGCCGCCGGATGTATGAGCACAAAGCTTTTCGATTGGTCGAATCCTGCCGCTCGAAGTCTTTCAGAGATTTTACGCGAAGCACTTTCGGTCACAGCGAGCCGCGTGCGCGGGCGGTCGCTGACGGGCACGCCAGTCCAACCCAGCAGCGCCAGTTGTTGCTCGACAGCATGCGTCTTATCTCTCTTCCAGAGTTCGGACGAAGACGGCGAGAGGTGATTATGAAGTCGGCTGTATTGATAAGACGCATAGCCCACGCGATGCCGCGCACCCGAAGCCCGCGTCAGAAGCGATGCGGTCGTCCCGCCGTGAAGATTGTAAGCCACATCGTACCGGTTAGCCCTCAACTCTTGCGCGACCTTGAATCGCGCTCTGGTGCTCCGCCGCTCAACAGTGATTACGTTATCCACGCAATCGAAACCTGCAAGCAGCGGCGCGACCCAATCTTCCAGAAGAACATCAATCCGCGCAGAGGGCAGAAAGCGGCGCAGCGCGTAGAGCGAGGGCGTCGCAAGCACCGTGTCGCCAATCGAGCGTAAGCGAATGACGAGCACGCGCCGCACACTTGACCAGTCCCAACGCGCCGCAGCAAGAGGCCGCGCATCTTCATCAATCCTCGTCTCGCTCGCAGCCGCTTTGGGCCAACCCGGCTGCGCTTCAAGATTGTGACGCAGGCTCTTCATTCTCAATCGTCGCTTCGTCAACGAGCATCACGGGAATATCGTCGCGTATGGGATAGACGCGCTTGCACTCTGGACACTTTAGCGCGCTCCCATCCTGTTTCATCTCGACCTTCACCTTGCAGACGGGACAGGCCAGAATTTCCAACAAGTCTTGACTGATTGCCATCGGCTACGCACCTTTCGCATATACTTTTCCAAGCTTATTACCGAAGCGGAAAGCTTAACAAAAACGCTGGCAAGTGACGAGCGGCAAAGGGCTGGAAAGCGGAAAGTAAACAAACGGCAGTTGGACCGAAGACCGGAGAATTCAACCTTAACGCGACAGAAGACTCATTCACACTCGCGTCGCATCGAAGGTTAAGTCAACCTCAGCTTTCCCTACTTCCTTCTTCCCACAGTCATCCTCATGCCGTGTTTCGGTCGCAGGGTGATGACGGGTTGAAGCTCGACCGGGTGGTTGGGGACGAGCTTCATTCGCCAGTGACGTGCGATTGTTGAGAGAAGCAGAATGCCTTCCATCCACGCGAAGCTTTCGCCTATGCAACGGCGCGGGCCGCCGCCGAACGGAAAATATGAATACTGCGGGCGCGTGTCGCGCGCATCCATCGTCCATCGCTCTGGACGAAAGCTCGCAGGCTCCGTGAAGAAACGCGGGTCACGGTGCATGACGAACTGGCTGAGAAGCACCAGCGAGCCTGCTGGAACAGTATAGCCGTCAAGCTCAACATCTTTCACTGCCAGACGGCCAAGCGCCCACGCGGGCGGGTACATACGCATTGATTCCGCCAGCACCATCTCCGTGTATCTTAGTTTCGGCACATCCTCTACGCCAGGAAGTCGCCCCTCCAACAGTTCATCAATTTCCATTTGAAACTTCTCTTCCGCTTCCCTATTTTGCGAGAGCAGATACCACGTCCACGTCAGCGCGTTCGCCGTTGTTTCGTGACCTGCCAGAAAGAGCGTCATCACTTCGTCGCGCACCTGCTCGTCCGACATACGCTCGCCAGCGCCCTCTTCATCCTGCGCCAGCAGAAGCATCGAAAGCAGGTCGCCGCGATCAAGGCCGCTTCTTCTGCGCTCGTCAATTATCTTGTAGATGATACGGTCAAGTTTCTCTCTGGCCTTCTCGAACCTGCGAGTCTGCGGCAACGGCAGCTTTTCCAGATATTCGGAGAACGGCAGGAGCATCGCGTCGAAAAGGCTCATGATCGTCGCTAGAGCTTCGCCCACATCCTGCGCGTCGCGCTCAACGTCTGCATCAAACAGCGTCTTGCCGACGACTGCGAGCGTCAGCCGCATCATCTCGCCGGAAATGTCTAACGTTTCTCCGTCACGCCAATCTGAGATGATGCGCTCGCCGTACTCTGTCATCACCTGGCCGTAAGCGGCTATGCGCTGACGATGAAGTGCGGGAAGCGCGAGCCGCTTCTGCCTGCGATGAAACTCGCCCTCGCTTGTGAGCAATCCTTCGCCCAGTAATCTTTTAGCTCTTTGCAGCGCGCGCCCCTTGATGAAATTGTCGTTTTGCGTGATGAGAACGTCTTTGACCAGATCGGGATGGTTCAGAAAGAAGACGTGCTGCGGCCCCATCTTGAAATAGACTACATCGCCATACTCTTCCGCCAGGTGCTGCAAGAAGGTGGTGGCATCGCGCCGGAAAGTGAAGAAGTTCCTGACGGGAAATATAGTCCTCGGGCCTGGGGGAAATTTCTGAGTGACGCTCAACGTGGAAACTCCTTCGCCTTCACGGCACGGGCGCGGTCAAATTTCTCGGAGGATATTAGCGCAGTTGTGATGTACGTTGATAGTTTGGCTGTTCTTCTCTGTACGGCTTAACAGGTGGCTTTGAAACCTTTATTTGAGATTTGAAATCTAAAATCTGAAATTACAGAGCAGTCCGCAAGATTATGAATATCGCACAATGACTTCAAATATAGCCGCTACTATATTCTTCGCACGCTTGCTCCATTGCGTCTCTGTGTGCTAGTGATGAAGTGTAATTTTAAGATCATTTCAAGCGCGTCGAGCGGCAGTGAATCCTTCGCAAATGAGAATATCTTTCTGGCGCTCGTCGTTTAATCAAATGAGCAAGGGGAGAAGAGATTGTCTTTAGAATTCGCTGTTGAGCATCCGTGCCCGTTGCGTGCGCGCTATGACGAGAAACATCTGCGCGCGTGGGGGCAACTGAGTAGCCTTCACACTCGCCTGACTACGGGCGATCCGTTCGCGCCATCTGAAGAGAAGGTGCGTTTTGTAGAGAACGCGCGCGACGAAGTAGAGTTGATGCAGGAGGAGACTTCCGTCTGCCCGTCGTGCCCTGCGTGCCTGCCGCGCGAGGACGCAGGGGAAGGCGAATCGGTCGGCTGTCTTGGGCGCGTCACTTATCCGATTGAAGCGCAGTTTGAAAAGTTTCTGGCCGACCGCGTACAGCTTTCGCTGGACACGCTGGATGCGGAAGATCAGCCGCGACTGATGCGTATACTCGTTGACCCGGAATCTCCTTTCGACGGAGAGGGCGCGAAAGAGTTGAGGCGCGTAACGACCCCGCAGGGCTTAAGATTTTTCGAGCTGCGCCTGCCTATAAAATTTACGCGCGAGGCCGCGCACGTCACAACGGATCATCTCTTCGACCTGCTCGCGGGCTTTCGCTCCGACGACGAGAAGCTCACAACCTACACGCGCGAGTTTCCTCTGGCGGCCACGCCCGACTACTACGACTTCCTTGACCTTCTCTTACGCAACGACATCTCGCAACAAGAGCGCGAGCGCCTGCACGCGCGCGGACGCAACTACGCCCAATTCCTACGCCTGCTCGCAGCAATGGAGCGCGCCGAAGCCCTCGGCACACGAGTGCTGATAGATTAAGTAAGGGATGAGGGCGGAGGGATGAGGGATGAGATGGATTGAGCCAATTGCGTGTTGACGCTGTTACTCCTTCTTATTCATCCCTCATCCCTCCGCCCTCATCCCTTCTTTCATCCCTGCTTTTTTTCGTCCATTTCTCGCAGCGCATCGAGGATGAGGCTTGTGTTGCTGCTGGCCTGTATGGTGACGGGGAATTCCTGCAATGATCTCTCGAAGTCGAAAGTCCCATCAGTTATCTCGACAGTTCTTCGGAAAGCCTCTGTGCCTTTAAGATCATCTGCTTCAGCGCCCACGATGCGTCCCTGATTGAAATGAATGCGTGCCGCGCGCTGGCCGTTCGTCATGTGGAGCGAGCCGGTCAGACGCGCGTTCTCAATGACCTGCACAATGTCGAAGATGCTGATGACGGAAAGATTGCCCGCAAGCGTAGTCGTTTCGCGTTCTTCCCGCACGGGCGCTGGCTGAGAAGGGTGAAGGTCAGGGCGGCGCGCGTGCCGTATAGCTTCTAGCCCGGCGGCAATGGAGATGCGCGGGTCTATCTGCTTGGCTTCTAGCAGGCGGTCGTGCGCCGCGTCGAAATCTTCGCGCGCTATGTAGAGACTTGCCAGCGCAAGGCACTGGCGCGCGGCCTCGTCCGTTTGCTTGCTGCCTATGGCAAGCTCGCGCAGTCGCTCGCGCAACTGAATCGAACGCGGTTTGCTCTCAAGCGCGGTGCGCAGCCGCTTCATGGCGCGCTCAGGTGCCTGGTACTTCAGAAAAAGTTCTACGTCCAGCAGTACCGCTTCAACTTCAGAGTCAGTTTGCGTGTTTGCGTTGCTCATCTTCGTGCCGGTTTTCAGAAGGGCCGCAGCATTTAATTCTGCCAAGTGTCGGGTGCCCAAGTTTACCATAGACGCTTTACAGGTTACTTCTGATACTTAATTGCTCTCATGCACGCACCATATCGTATAAGCTGCTGCACTTTTCTCTGTACGGTCGCGTGCTCTAATCTGTTTGCTATTTTTGAACCGGAGACTGAGAATATCAAGCTGTACACAAGCCTACGCTCTAAGCTTAATTATTTCCGTTTTTAGCCATAAAACTTCGCTCTCTTCTGAAATTCAGAAATTCCTTCCTTACCAATACGTTTCAGGCGTGAAATGTGGCACGGCATATGCCAAAGCTTTAGATGCACGGCCTCTACTAAATTGTTTTTTCAAGTGAGCCGTTCGTCTCTGATTCCCCCTACACGTTCTCTTTTCAACCTGAAGGAGTTATTGGGATATGCATGACGAAATGGCTCTGGAAATTCTTCCGGCGGCGACCGTGAGGCTGGTGAATTTAAGTTGGGGCAACTACCTGCAAAAAGCCTTTGAGCAGTTGAAGTCGCTGGGCCAACTTCATAGAAAGAACGGGACAGAAAGCTTGATCCAGAAGTTCAAACATGCGCGCCCCTCCTCTTTCAATCACAGCGTTCGCGTAGCAAGGATCGCACGCTCGACGGGGCGCGCTTTCGGGTTTGACGACGCGCGATTAAGACAACTCTCCTACACGGCTGTGCTGCATGATGTGGGAAAAATGTTTGTGCCTGAGAGAATCCTGAGTTCGCCGCAAAAACCTACGCGCACTGAACTGTTCCTGCTGCGCCTGCACCCCAGCTTCGGCGCGCTGCTGGCTTCATATTTCAACCTGCCGCCGGAGCTTCGCATCCGCACACAGCATCATCACGAACGATGGGACGGACGCGGCTACCCGCATGGGCTGAGCGGCGAAGACATCCCTTTCATGGCACGCATAGTTCAGGTCGCTGACACTTACGATGCAATGGTCTCTGACCCAAAGCGCCCGTACCGCGTGCCGCGCACACATGACGAGGCTGTCGTTGAATTGCGAAAAGAGGAAGGCAAACAGTTTGACCCGCGCGTCATCGAGGCATTCCTGGACGCTTTTCCGTCCGGGTTAGGAAAGAAGGTGAGAGAACAATGACCCCCTGGATGAAACGTCGAATCGAACGCTCAAGAGAGCGTTGTCATAAGACAAGATTAAGTTCTGTGTTGTCGAATAAGCGTGGTGCAAAGCTTGATTCTCAAGTTGAGTGTAATGAGAATCGTAGGCTCACCAACACAGATACACGTAGAGCGCAGAGAAGAACGATCTGAAATTTCAAATTTGAGATTTGAAATTCTCTTTTTAACGTAGAACGCGCTGACTCTATTTAGCATAGCTCCAACTTCCTCTACCCTCAATTTACGGACGAACAATCCTAACAAAACTCAGAAATCAAATCTGACTCCGAAACGCACCACGCGCGGGCGCAAGGTTCGCGTGGGCACCAGGAACGAGTCCTCGAATGCTTGCCGCTGCGCGGGTGTGGCCGACGGACTCAAAGCTCTGAAATCAACGAACTCCGAGCCAAAGCTGAAAGTTGTGTGGTTGAGCACGTTGTCAATCTCTACGGTTGGACGCAGGCGCATGTGCTCGCGCAGACGAAACTCGCGCGTGATGTTTATATCGAGCGTGAAAAGGTTTGGGCCAATGGCAGCGTTGCGCGCGAGATTTCCTGTCTGGCCTATTGTTGGAAGCGAGAAGCTAGCCAACACGCGCGCGTCCAACCTCTCGCCGGGACTGCGAGCGCGAAGAAGATGCGTGTCGCCCGTGAAATTCGGCCTGTCGTTGCTAACGTCATCAAGGTTTCGATCCGAGCCGCCTATGGAAATATTGAATGGCGCGCCCGATGCCAGGCGCAAGATGGAAGAGAAGCGGAGCCTGCCCATGAATTTCGGCGTGTCCAGCGTTCCCGAAAGCACGAAGCGATGGCGGCGATCCAGCAAACTTCTGGCTCGCTCGCGCCTGAAATCTGCGGCTACGAGCGCGTCTGAAGTATTTACAATGCCATCATCAAGCAGGCGCGAAAGCGTGTAGGCCGCGCGGAATGAGAAGCCGAACTCGCTGTTGCTGCGTCTGAACCCGCGCCGCAATTCCAGATTGATTCCGCGATAGAAACTGTTGCCGATGGGCGCTAGCTGCTCAACCTCGCCGCGCGTCCTATCAGGTCGAAGATTGTTCAGGGCAGCGAGCGCCGCATCCAGAACTGTAGTCGAGTTGATGCTGTTTAGATTGAAGACCGTTACGGGAACGCCGAACTCGATTACTCTATCAATCAAGTTCGGATTCGCGGGGTCAGGTGAAGCGAGCGCGAAGCGCACAAGCTCTCCTGCGGTCGAGGCGTTATAAATCGGGCGCACGCCAGATGGCCCCGCGCGAAAGTTTGCAAAGTCGCGTGAGAGCAGGTAATCGGTGAAGCTATTGTAACCGGAGGGAAGGCGCGGCGCATTAGCATTGAACTCGCGCCACAGGTGTACGCCGCGGTTCCATGTCAGGTTCACCTCGAAGACAAATCCTCGCCCAAGCTCACGCTCAATTCCAACGTTCGCCTGGTAGCTTTCTGGAATTCGCAAAGCCGGATCGCGCCTGCGCGAAAAATCCGTGTTGAGCGTGCCGAACTGTTGGACGAGCGGCGAATCAATCGTGAGCGTTTCGGGGAAATGAAGATTGGCGGCGATGAATGCACGCCGTTCAGTTGGCGTCATCAGATTTCCCGTCAACGGATTTCGCAGGTCGTTGGTATCGAAGAAAAGTTGCTGCCTGCCCAGTGTGAAATCATCGAGCGTGCGTAATAGAACGCGGTTGTAGAAGAGGCCGAAGCCAGCGCGCAAGACCGTCCTCCCCGTCTTGAACGGGTCGTAGGCGAAAGCCAGTCTAGGCCCGAAATTGTTCCTGTCGCGCAGTATGCTCTCGCGCTCGTAGCGCAAGCCCAAGCTCAACATGAAATTCGGCCTCACGCGCCATTCGTCCTGCATGAAGACGCCCGCGTACAGGTTGCGCTGGACGGAACTGGTCTGAAAGTTCTGCCTGAACCGGGACGGAGCGTTTGTGAGAAAATCTCCTGCGCTTGAGAAACTGAACGTCCCCGAAGCGTCAGAAAGGTCAACGAACGTCGAGCTTATGTGATGAACGTCTGCGCCGAATTTCATGGAGTGTGCGCGCCTGACGTAAGAGAGCACATCTTGAATTTGAAAACGAGACTCGCGCCGCGCCGTTGCTCCCGTTGTTGAAGAACCCGCGACTAAAGTGCCATCTCTTCTCTCAGGATCATTCGCAGACAGCGGGTCGTTAATCGTGATTAGCACGACGGGCACGCTGCTTCCGCTTCTGGTTTCAACGGCGGGCGCAAGACGCGAGACCTGCGCTCGCACCTGATTCACCAATTTCGCGGAGAATACGAAATTGTCCGAATAGGCGAGCGCGTCCGAGTTGCGCGTGCTGCCTTGCAAAGCTTCTTCCAGACGATTTCCGCCGGAGAATTGCCGCATGTTGTTGAGGCGACCCAGTTGGTAAAGAAACGTTGCGTTGTGAAGGTCTGTGAAGCGGTGGTCAACGCGCGCTGTGAAAATGTGGTTGATGAGAGGCGTGCTGATATGAGCGACAAACGGTGCGACCTCAGCGCTCAAACTTGGCTGCGATACGTCCTCCATGCGGCGCGAAGCGAGCCGGGTAGGCGCGGGCAGAGGAAACAACCTGTTCTGCTCAACGGGCACGAGCGTGTCTATCAAAGCAGAATCAAGAATAGTGTCGTATTCATATGCGACGAAGAAGAAGGTTCTACTGCGCCCGTCGTAAACGATTGGCCCAAAATGTTTCGGGAGCGCGACGGGGCCGCTCAACGTGAAGCCTGGATTGCGCTCTTCAAACGGAGGCTTTGATAGACCGAGCGTGTTGTTTCTAAAAGTGTTCGCATTAAAGAGATCGTTCTTATAAAAGTAGAAGAAGCGACCGCGAAATTGATTTGACCCGCCGCGCGTGCGTATGTTGATGCGACCGCCGGAGGCGCGACCGTACTCGGCTGAAAACTGGTTGGCGATGATTTGAACTTCTTCAACCGATTCAATCGAGGGCTGAAATCGCTCGCGCGCAGCCCGGTCATCATTGTTATCAAGCCCGTCAATCGTCAAATTATTCGAGTAGGCTGCCCCGCCGCTCAGAGAAAAATTCCCCGCCTCTTCGGGCGTCGTGCGCGGGTTCGTGTTCCTATCTTCCGCAAGGCCGCGCGTGGAAAGCGGCTCTTCCGTAACGCCGCCGAGCGTGAACACTAGATCGTACGGAGCGCGAGATGCTACGGGCAGATGCTCGACCGTCTCTCTCGTCACAGTTCCGCCAACGACCGTGCGCGTTGTGTCAACGGGAGGAGAGTCCGCCTCGGCTACGATTGTCAGTTGCGCGGTGACAGTGGCAGGGCGCAGTACGAAATCCAGAGGCACGTTCTCGCCCGCGACCGTTGCTAGATTCGTCCTCTCTTCCGTAGCAAAATTTTTGAAGGACGCGCGCAACGTGTAAGCGCCCGGCTCAAGCTCTATGATTCTATAGCGACCTTCCGCGTCCGCTGTAACGGTTCGCTCTGTGCCCGTGCTCAGAAGCTTCGCCGTCACGCTCGCGCCGTACAGACTCGCGCCATTCTCGTCTGCGACGCGCCCGCTAATTGTGATGTTATCTAAGTCCTGTACGTGTATGAGTTCATTCATCGACGGATGAAAAGCTATGAGCAGAGATAGAAGAAGCTGGAGGCTGTGAAAAGACAGCATGGTTGACTTCATGACGGATCGCTCCTGCATGAAAGGGTGGAATTGAGGGTGAAGCGTTAGAGTTTCGCGCGCTAAGGGTGAAGGACGCGCACAGGTTTAGAGAATTTTTGCTCCTATGAATTCAGCATCTGAATTCAGCGTCATCAAAGGAGCGAGTAAGATATTAAATTTATTCGCCGGTTCTTGATCCTGCTCTTCAAGCTTTATCCGAACATCGTTGATACAGACATTGCGCTAAGTGTGAGCGAGAGCGAAGAGTCCGAATCCGTTTGACCGAACCGAGACTTTATACCCGCAGGATAAATAAAACAAGGGGATTTTAATCGCGCGAGACCATACGGCGACGCAAGGCTGCGGAACGTTTGACGGGGACGAGTGCGCCCATTTCCGGCGGCGGGCTTTCGGTGAACTGCGCGAACTCTTCCGCGTGAGTCTGAAGGTACTGGAAGAAGCGCTCGAACTCTCGCTGCATCGCATCCATCTTCTCGCGCATGTTCAAGATTATCTCAACGCCCGCGAGGTTCACGCCGAGGTCGCGCGTTAGACTGAGGATGACTTCCAATCGCTCAAGGTCTGTATCCGTGTAGAGCCGCGTGTTTCCTTCAGAACGCGACGGCTTCAACAAGCCCTCGCGCTCATACAGGCGCAGAGTCTGCGGGTGCAGACTGTACTGATCCGCCACCGCGCTTATAGTGTATGTACGCCCTCTCTTTTTCATTGCGGAATTCGGACGGGCGGATTGAAGAAAGCAGATTGTTTTTCAATCCGCCCGTCCGCAACTACTCCAGTCCCATAGCCACGCGCGGGTTCTCCGTGTTCGCCTGCGCGAAGCGTTTGAGTAAATCTTTGGTCTCTTCCGAGATGACTTTCGGCAGCGTCACCTGTACTTCTACGAACTGATCTCCGCGCGCACTTGGGTTGCGAAAACTCGGCGCGCCTTTCTCTCTAAGCCGAAACTTCTGGCCCGATTGTGTGCCGGGAGGAATGCGCAGTAGAGCTTTGCCTTCAACGGTCGGCACTTCTATCTTTGCACCGAGCGCGGCTTCGGGCACGGTCACGGGAATAGTAACGTAGATGTTGTCGCCCTTGCGCGTGAAATATTTGTGCTTGCCAACGTTTGTGATGATGTAGAGATCGCCGGGCGGCGCGCCCATCTTTCCTCCTTCGCCTTTGCCGGGAACGCGCGCGCGAGAGCCTGTATCAGCGCCTGCACCGATACGCACCTTCACCTGCTCGGTCTTTGGCACGACACCTTTGCCGTGACAGACGGGGCATGGAGGGCGACGCCTTCCTGTGCCTGCGCAGTCCGGGCACTCCTGCGCGAATCGCAAACGCCCGCCAGCGCGTTGCACCTGGCCTGAGCCTTTGCAGGTAGGACAGACAATCGCCGCGCCCCCTGTGTCGCCAGCGCCGTTGCATCGCGGGCACTGCTCGGAACGATTGACGGTGATGTTCGTGGTCATCCCTTTGATGGCCTCTTCAAACGAGAGCGAGAGCGGCATCTCTATGTCCGCGCCTCGCTGTGGCTGCGGGCGCGGAGGCTCGCGCTCCTGTTTTGCGCCGCCGAAGAGGTCTGCGAAGATGTCTCGAAAGCTGGTGCCGCCCGAAGATGAAGAGGTGCCAGCGGTCGTTCCCCAGTCAAACCCTGTGAAATCGAAGGGCGCGCTGCGTCCTCCTGCTGCGCCTGCGCCCGCAGTGCCTCGCTCCGCAGCCTCCGCCAGATTATCGGAATACTGCCCGAAGCGGTCGTACACTTTTCGCTTCTTCGGGTCGGAGAGAACGTCGTGCGCTTCAGTTATCAGCTTGAAGCGCTCTTCGGCGGACTTGTCGCCGGGGTTCACGTCCGGGTGATGCTTGCGGGCTAATCTGCGGTAAGCCTTCTTAATCTCTTCCGGCTTCGCGTCACGCTTGATGCCCAGCACCTGATAGTAATCTTCTTTTGCCATTAAAAGCCGTAACAGGTAACAGGCGACAGGTGACAGGAAAGAAGAAGTGATGAGTGATGAGTGATAAGTGATAAGAGAAGACATCCATCTCTTTCTTATCACTTATCACCGCTTCTCTTATCACTCTCTTGTCACCTGTCACCTGTCACCCGTCACGCGCCTTATTTGTTCTCGTCAACGTCAACGTACTCTGCGTCGATGACATTATCTTCGCCGCCGGACGAGCCTTGCGCGCCGCCAGTGGATGCGCCTGCTGCTGAAGCCTGCTCATCAGTGCTGCCGCCGGACGCGCCCGTCTGGCTATAGAGCGCTTCGGCGAGTTTGTGCGACGCGGTTTGCAGGCGATTGAATGCGTCGTTCATTCTTTCAACGCCGCCCTCCTCTGTGGCCTTCTTAGCGTCAGCTATGGCAGCCTCAACTTCAGAAGCAGCCGCTGCATCCATCTTCTCGCGGTTCTCGCCGAATGTCTTCTCGACTGAATAAGTGAGAGTGTCCAGGCGATTGCGCGCTTCAATCTCTTCGCGCTTGCGCTGGTCATCAGCCGAGTGCGATTCGGCATCGCGCATCATGCGATCAATCTCATCTTTGGAGAGACCCGAAGAAGAAGTAATGGTGATCTTCTGCTCGCGTCCTGTGCCCATATCTTTCGCGGACACGTTGACTATGCCGTTGGCGTCAATGTCAAACGCAACCTCGATTTGCGGCATGCCGCGCGGTGCTGGCGGAATTCCAACAAGATGGAACTTGCCTAGCGTGCGGTTGTCCGTAGCCATAGGCCGCTCGCCCTGAAGCACGTGAACTTCAACAGACGTTTGATTGTCAGAAGCCGTAGAGAATATCTCTGACTTGCGCGTAGGAATCGTAGTGTTGCGCTCAATCAGCTTCGTGAACACGCCGCCGAGAGTTTCAATGCCTAAAGATAGCGGCGTCACGTC
>DATHJK010000284.1:0-12963 GCA_035316225.1 Pyrinomonadaceae bacterium | reverse complement strand
AAGTTGACCGACAGGGCTGGGGCGTCGTGGAGGCGCGCAAGGCAGTGGAACTGGCGCTTGCGCTGAAAAGCTGAAAAATTTTCCCTAAAAAAAATTAGAGGCAAAAAGTTAAGACGCCGGATTCCCCCAAACCCGGCGTCTTTCACGTTCCTTCAGTCATTGAAGATAGAAGGAGAATCAATCTAAAAAAAGAGTAACAG
This sequence comes from Pyrinomonadaceae bacterium, assembly GCA_035316225.1. Taxonomy (GTDB): domain Bacteria; phylum Acidobacteriota; class Blastocatellia; order Pyrinomonadales; family Pyrinomonadaceae; genus 3-1-20CM-3-53-8. The sequence goes on along the minus strand of DATHJK010000284.1, from coordinate 12,763 downwards.
GGCAGAAGGGGGCGCGGGTTGCAGATTCATTGCAATGCCATTAAGTTGCCGTGACACTGCAAAGATGAAGAAGAATATCCACCATAGCAGTTGAGCGTGACTCCTGTCAGTACCGCCTGCTTAAGCCGGGCGGGGAGCAAAAGGGATGAGGGCGGAGGGATGAGGGATGAAATAGGTTGAGTCAATTGCATGTTGACCTGTTCATTACATTCTTATTCATCCCTTCGCCCTCATCCCTCATCCCTTCTTTCACCCGCCCAGCTTAAGCAGGCGGTACTGACTTGAATAGGTCTAACTCACATTGAGCTTACGGCGCGCACTCACGATTGAAGCGCGTGACGACTGTGCTGAACCTGTGCTGGTACTCAGCCGAGGTGATGAATGCGCAGACCATAGAGCGATAGCCGCTGTCCTGCTGTAGATCAGAGTCCAGAATATTCAGCCAGAAGTTTAATCCTCCCTCATCCGCATCCCTTCTTAAGTAGCCGAAATATTGCATCAGCACGAAACTCGGATTGTACTCTCGTATCTTGAGGCTGCTGTCTTCAATCAGACTCGCCAGAACTTGCGCTCGCGTGCCACCGTTTCTGAGCAGCAGCACATAGGCTTCCCAGTCGCCTGTGCGCGGCGGAAATCCTGCCGAGTTCATCAGCTTCGCCACAAAATCTTCCGGCGTGAGCGAGCCAGGATAATCACGCTTGAACTCAGGTCGTGCGACCCACTCTTCAATGAACGCGGCACGGCGAGCTTCCATGTCTGTGCCATTGTCCACCACCTCGCCTCGATCATGTGTGAACTGCGCGAAGGTCGGGCGTGTGCCGTAACTCGCCTTGTAGAGCCTGTAGATGAAAGAGCCTGTAGCTTGAAACTCATCCGACATGAAGAAGGCCGCAGAGACGCTCACGCTCTCTCTATGTATGCAATCGGCATTCGCGCCGCACGCCCTGAGTTTCTGAGACCAGAAATCCAGTCCCGATTGATCCGGCTCGCGGCCTAAGAAATCCAGATACTGCTGGCGCACGAAATATTCCGAAGTGTCCAGAGGGTTAGCGATGACTACTGGAAGAGGCGCGCCCGTGAATGAAGCGTCTGCGAAGTTGCCGTTCAATGAGAAGGAGCGAGCCTGCGGGCTGAACGTGAAGTTCGCAAGCTGCGGCGTCACGTTGTAAAACTCGCCGGGCGCTAGTCCCTCGAAACTGAAATGACCATTGCCGTCCGTCACCGTGCGCGCATTGACCGCGCCGCTTAACTCAACTATCACACCGCCCAGAGGCGACCCTTCCGATGTAGCAATGCGCCCGCTTAAACTGACCGTCGCAGATGCCGGTCTAATCATATCTTGCGAAATGGCGAGCGGCGAGAGCGGTCTGACATCTCCAACAGGAGTGCGCGTTGCGAACTGGGCGAAACAAGTACGGCTCACCAGATCGTTGTCCTCTGTATGAAGTAAGAGAAGAGCAGCTATGATGACTGCGAAATGAGAAGTGCGAGCGAGGGCGCTCATTGTGAGCCTCCTTCGGAATGTAGAACCGATTAGCGAAGACTTCGGTCGGATTCTGCGATGAAATAAGTGGCGCTGGCTCTATAGAATTCCGCCAACTCAAACCCCTGAAGGAAAGTGATGCGAAATGTATCAGAACATACGAGGCTAATCAACGATTTTCTGAGATAGAATAGGTCTGCAAGTACAGCGGTCAGTTATTAACGCAAAACGCTCGATCCGAACCGCCCGTCCCAGTCATGCGCCGCGAACAGACATTCACCGGGAACGATTGCCGCCTGCACGACGGCTCGACCGTAGTCATCATAGGCGGCGGGCCTGCCGGTTCGGCCTGCGCGATAAAGCTTTTAAGAGAAGCCAAACAGCGCCGTCTTCATCTTCGCGTGCTCATCTTCGAGGGCAAGGATTTCAGCGTTCACGCAAACCAGTGCGTGGGCGTTCTCTCGCCGCCGATTGAAGAAGTCCTTGCAAACGAATTACAAATTCACCTGCCCGCGAATCTCATCAAGCGGCAGATATTCGGCTATCGCCTTCACGGCTCGCGCGAGAACCTGCTGCTCACAGGGCACGGCGCGCATGCGGGCGAACCCGGTCGCGGGCGCGCAACCTATGCGGTCGAGCGCGCAGAGTTCGATCAGTTCATGCTCGACTGCGCTCGCAATCATGGAGCGCGCGTCATCGAAGCGCGTGTGACTGGAATCGAGTTCGTTCGTGATGATGAACTGGACGAGGTTCGCGTCTACAGCGAATCGGATTACGTTCGGGCGGACGCGGTTGTTGGCGCGTTCGGCCTTGATGAAGCTATGCTCTCGGTCTTTGAAGAAGTCACAAGCAAAAATGAGAGCGGAGGATTCGAGCGCCCGTCGAAATGGCTGAAGAGCTACCTGACTACGATTGAGGCGACCGCGCGATTCCAGACGGAAAAGCTTGGGCACATCGTCCACGCTTTTCTTCTCCCCGAAAAATGCCCGCGCATAGAGTTCGGAGCAATCACGCCCAAAGACGACCACATACTCATCAACATTGCTGGCGAGCGCGTCACCTCATGCGACCTTGATGAGTTTCTGAAACTCGACGAGGTGCTAGACCTTCTTCCACCTTTCGACCCCGCCGCAATCAACTACTACGAAGGGCGCTTTCCTTCAGCGCCAGCGCGCGGCGCATACGGCCACCGCTACGCGCTCGTAGGCGACGCGACCGGCTGGCTTCGTCCCTTCAAAGGCAAAGGCATTAACACGGCCATCGTCACGGGGCTTCGCGCGGCCCAAACTATGATTGAGCACGGGGTGAGCCAGCGCGCATTCGTCAACTACGAGCGCGCGTGCGTTGATCTTCTAAGGGATTATCGCTACGGCGTTGCTGTGCGACACCTGATGCTCTGGTTCGCGCGCCTTTTTCTTGACCCGATGATTGATGTCGGCAAAGTTGACCCGCTGATGTATGATGCGCTCTTCGATTCCGTCTCAGGCCACGACTCTTACCGCAACATAATCGGTCGTTCGTTGAAAATGAGGCTCGTACGCCGCGTCGCAGCCCGCGTCTTTCGCGGCGTGCGCAGCCATCGCGTCGCACGCGCCGGAAGAGAGAGTATGCAAGACATCGCTGTCAGAGAGATGACCGTGCGCGACATTGACGAGGTGATGCGCCTTGACGAAAAAATAACCGGCAAGCCGCACTCCGCCTATTACCAGTCGAAAGCCGCAGCCTATATCACGCGCGCCCCCCAGTATTGTCTGGTGGCAGAGCACCGCGACCGCGTTGTGGGGTTCATGCTGGGCGACGTGCGCGGCTGGGAGTTCGCCACAGAGCTTTCCGGCTGGTTGGAAGTGATAGGTGTTGACCCGGCCTATCACGGGCGCGGCGTTAGCCTCGCGCTCATGAACGAACTCTGCGGACGCTTTCGTCAGAGCGGCGTCACGGTCGTCAACACGATGGTCAACTGGAACGACGGCGAGTTGATTGACTACTTTCAGGCGAACGGTTTTGATCGGGGCGAGTACGTCAATCTAGTCAAACGGCTTGATGAAGAGCAAGAAAGGGAGTTGCAGGAATAAGGAGTAACTGCTCACTCCAAATAGCTAGCCTTTCATTCCTCATGTTGCCGCCGGTAGTGGGGCGATACTGCGGTGCTGTTAGCATTCTGTGGTATGTGATTTAATCTCATCATTTCTTTCGCCTCACGCCTTCATGCTTCTTCGGACTCGGAAGGCGGCGTTCCGGCAAATCTAGCTCGTCATCTGCCAGTACATCTAAAGCTACATTCGCCGCTCTTGCGTATTGCAAGAGAATCATTAACGGCGGCTCGTTTTTGCCCAACTCATAATCTGAAATCCTCTTAAACGCAATGCTATCTTCTACCCCTAGATGCCTGTGCATCTCACTCTGAGATAAACCTAGCGCAAGCCGAATTTGGCGCAATTTCTCGGCAAGGCGTTCCGGCTTCGGACGTGCGCTCCCCATCAGGAATTACCTCCTGATAGAGCCTCGCCCGCACGATACAGCTTGCGCTTACCCTTTGTTATGGGTAATATGCCTTCGCTCAAGTTGTTCGCCGTGAGAGGAAACCTTTCATCTCGAACGGCGCTCATCACTCATCCTTGAGATTGAGGGAGCGAACGCATAGGCCGTTACTTTTCAAAAACCAAATCGCGCGCATCATAGCACGCTTTCACTTCACACTATGATTTCAAACTCTGACTAAATCCGATTCGGGGGCGCGTTGTTTCTAAGGGTGAGCGCGCTTCCCGAACGCTTGCACGGCACGTGTTCACTGGGGTGAGCGTGTACGGTGCAGCGAGAGGCTACCGCGTTTGACCTCCCACGTCTCGCGGTAGCCTTGCTTTTATGCTGTGAGCAAATCTTTCAACTCCCACACGCTCTTTGTAATTCCTGCCTCCATAGCTGGCGTACAGCGAATAGAAGAGTGAACACGGCAGAAGTTGTAATAAGCGAAATAGAGAGCAAGTGCAGCCCGTAAGTTTTCCCATTTCTTACTGAAAGCATTAGTCAGCCGTGTAAATCTTCGCATCGCCTTCATCCTTGCTCTTCCTAAGCGCGTGTGACAAAATTCCTGAAAAATTAAGATAGCAAAATTCAGGATTTTCGAGAGAGGAGATTTTGGGGATTCATATGGCCGAAAACGAAGAGGGAGCAGCAGCGCTCTCGACTGAAGCCGAAGGGGCTGCCCCGGTGAATGCCGAAGAGATAACCTATCACGCCGTTGAGAAGGACGGGCAAGTAACCGCCATCTGGGAGATGCAGGGGCGCAAGCATCTTCGCACCATTGATCCACGCTCGCGCCAGGGACAGGAAATCCTGCGCCTCTACACAGCCGAACATGCGGAAGAAGCGGTTGCAGCAGATACGGGCGAGACGAACGCTTCTTCATAATTCTTCCAGGCAGAAGCCTGCGACAATTAATTGCGAACGCGCAAAGAAAAAGGGAGAGCAAAGCATTCATGCCTTGCTCTCCTTCTCCATCTTCGGAACCTTACAATGTGGAAGATTGGAAAGCGAGTCTGTTGTGACTACATTGCTCTTTGTCGTTCTGTCAGTTCGATTCCCATCTTCTGAAGTGTCTCGCGGTTGAGCGTGCCGGTGACCCTGATCTGTTCAGCCCCCTGGTATTTTTTCAGACCTGCGCGCGTGTCCGCATCCAGATGACCCGTCTGTTCCCCATTGTAAAAGCCACGCTGCTTGAGAATGGCCTGCGCCTGCTTGATCTGCTCTTTTGTTGCTCGAAAGACGGGGCCGCGCTTCTTCTTTGTGTTCGAGTTGGAATCGGACGCGCCCGCTTGCGAATTGATGTTAACACCTTGCACCGCTGCTATGGTCGTGAAAGTGAAGAACATTAGCAGCAGGAAAGTGAGGACTCTTTTCATAGTTTATTCTCCTTTGAATTATATGAGACGCGCGACGTTGTGGAGTCGCACGCAAAGGTTAATAAGGGTGCAGGTTAAGTGAGGGTGCGGTAAAGCCCGAATATCATACTCCCGCTGTCAAGCGCCGGTAATTCGAGTGTGAGCAATTATCCCCTGAAATTAGAGGCAAAAAGCATTTTCTTAAGGCTGAAAGTCCACGTAGCCTGCGTTGCATCAAGCGTTAAGCCTAATTATACCTTAACTTAGTTTTTCAAGAATGCGCTGTACAAAATAGTTGTTGTATCTTAAACAAGTTGCTATTATTCTACTCATGGCGAAAATCTTACTATTTCGCCCCCCAACTTTTGAGAAGCCTCCTTATCAACCGCTTTAACAGGGCGCGACTCCCTTACAGTTCTTCGTTCCCGAAAAGAGTAAGAAATTATGAAAACGTTCCCCGCTCTTCTACTGCTGTTGCTCTCAGCCGCCGCTGCATCGGCGCAGACCGGCGCAAGCTACCGTTACGATAATTTTGATACTCAAACGGGACTGAGGATTGACGCACCGCCCGCTCCAGTCGTCAGGCAGAGGAAGCGTGTGCGTATGACCTCAAGCTCATACTCGAACACGGGCGAAGTGGCCGCGCGCCCGTCACCGCTTCTCTACGAGAGGCCGCGACTCGTCGTTGCGTCGGCAGGAAATTCGCTCAACGGATTTACTACGGGTAACTCACAGGTTGACGCGATCATAGTCGAATCCAGCAATAGAAACGGAGTTGACCCTGTGCTGCTCTATTCGATCATGCACCAGGAGTCCACTTTCAAGCAGCGCGCTGTCTCGCCCAAAGGGGCGCGAGGGCTAATGCAGTTGATGCCTGCGACAGCCGCGCGCTTTGGCGTTACCAACATCTTCGACCCGCGACAGAACATAGAGGGCGGCGCGCGTTACATGCGTTTCCTGCTTGATATGTTCGATGGCGACGTGGAACTGGCTCTTGCGGGCTACAACGCGGGCGAGGGTGCTGTGCTGAAATATGGCCGACAGATTCCGCCGTACCGCGAGACGCAGGAGTACGTGCGCCGCATCACGGCTCGATACCAGTTGATGCGTGACCCGCTCGCGGCGCGAAACGCAAGAAGACTGACATCATCGCAAGTCGCAGCGGTCGAGGCGGAGCAACCTGTCCCTCTAACGCTCTACGAGCGGAACGTTTATGCTGTACGCCTTCCTGACGGGAGACTACAGTTGGTTAGCCAGTAAACGGCCAAGTGTAAATATTTTTGAGGAAGCTGAAGGCTGGTCTCTTCTTAAGGAAGCGGCCAGCCTTCAGCTTTTTATGTTTCGGGGCGGGCGAGAATTTCTGTATGATGAGCATGAAGCAGTTCACTGTCGGACGATTTGTTCCCGGCTTATGCCATGAGAGTATGGAGGCCTAAACCCGCTTGTTAAATTTCGACTCAATGGAATCAGCGACGCGGCCAAATGAAGATGATGAACGTAGGCGGCGCGTACTGATAGTCGCCGAGCAGGATGCTGGCTTCTTGCAGCAGTGCTTCGTTGATTCGGGCTATGACGCATCTGTTTCCACTGCTGACAACGCCGAGAGTTCTATAAAAGAGTTTGCTCCGGACGCGGCTGTCGTAGAGATAGATCAGGAAAGGTCTGAAGACGAGGAGAAATATTTCGCGCTCGCGCGCCGGTTGCGTGCCGAGGCTGCGACCTACGCGCTCCCACTCGTCTTCGTCTATCACGAAGATAAAAGAGGTCTTCGGAACTTTGCTTTGCAGGTAGGCGCTGACGACTACTTCGCGTTGACGATTCCGCGCTCGGAGTTGCAGGCGAGAATGGACGCTCTGTTCTGGAGAGTCGAAGCCGGTCGGCGCTCTGCCTCTGTCATAGGCGATCAGCGCCTTGAGATTGACAACTTCATGGTTATGCTCGAAGCCGTGCGAGCAGATATTCGAGCGGGGTGGACTGGCACGCTTGCTATCTTGCATGCAGCAGCGCGCGAGAATGAATCATTGGATAAATCAGTGCGTGACAAGACGCTGGCAGAAGCTCACGGCTTTCTGAAATTGAATCTGCGCCGGGCGGATGCCGTTGCTTTCTACGGGCCTACGGCGTTGCTCATCTATTTCCCCAAATGGTCGCAAGCGGCTGCATCCGCGTCTTTGAATCGTTTGCGCGAAGAGTTTGAGAAGGCGAACGTCGAGAGCAGAATCGCTGCCGGACTCGCTTCATTCCCTGATGATGGAGCCGATCTGGAAAGTTTAATATCAAAGGCAGAGACGGCGGCAGGTATGATTGAAGTATCGCCCGGCGAAACCTTACCGGTCGAAGAAGCGCAGGCGCAGCCTGAGCCTGTGGCCGCGCTTGAAGAGCCGGAAATCGTCGCCGTGCAAACGGAGTTGGAAGCTTCTGCACCGCAGCCTTCTGTGAATGTAGAGGAAGGGAACGGGTCAGTAGAGACAGCAGAGCAAGCGGAGGAAGATTTAGAAGTTGAAGCAGCGCCGGAGATAGAGCAGTCCGAGCTTCGCGTTGAAGAAAGAGTAGAGGGTAACGAAACAGGCGCGGTTGAAAATAATCAAGCGGAAAAGGCGGCTCGTGCTATAGAGGCTGCTGCGGGAGAGTTGGAGCGGCGCGCGAGCGGGGCCATCATGCCGCGAAGACTGCTGCTGACGGTCTCTGATTCAGCGCGCATGGCTCAGATTAACTCACTGGTTCGCGCGGCTGGCTACGAAGCGCGCGCTGCTTTCGACGCAAAGCACGCCCTAGATCTATTGCGTATAGAACGGCCAGACCTTCTGCTTCTGGATTATGAATTGGAGGGAATGAACGGGCTTGAGATGCTCAGACGGCTTCGCAGCCAGAACAGAGGGCAATTGAGTCTGCCCGTCGTTATGCTGCTCTCCAGGGGACGCGAGAGCGAAGGGCGCGAGGCGATTGAACTGGGAGCGCACAGCGTTGTGATGATGCCTTACGATCCTTTCGAGCTACTGGACAGCGTGCGCGTGGCAGGAAAACTTGATTGAAGGAATTTTGTAAAGATGACTTGTACCAATTGCGGCTCATACATACCTGCTGGAAAGCGATTCTGTGCGGATTGCGGCGAGCCTGTCGTTGACCCGGAAGAGACACGGCTGGCTAGAACGCAATCGAGTACGCTGGCACGCAGCAATAATCAGCCTGATCACCTTGCGCCCAACCTTGAACCGGGCGAAGTCGAGCGAACTATCTTCGTCGCGCGCCCGACCGCGCTCTTCGTAGGCATTGGTTACGCGGCGGCGGCTGTCGGCGCGATTCTGTTCACAGTTCTTCTCTCTATGATTCCTCGCCTCAATATTCCCTGGTACGTGGTCATTCCGCTTGCGCTCGCGCTCTTTCTCATCCCGGCCTACTATCACCTGCGCCGCAACATGATTCAATACACGCTCACGGATTCGAGCATACAGATTGACCAGGGGCTTCTCTCGCGCACCACGCGCAACATACCTTTGCGCACGATTCAGGATGTGGTCGTTCAGGCTTCAATTCCGCAGCGCATCATGGGCTACGGCAACATCATCATTGACAACGCCAGCGAGCAGGGCGGCGAAGTAATGCTGCACAACATACACGACCCGCGCGGCCACGCCGACCTGCTTTTGCGCGAGCTACGCCGCTGGCGCTAAACTATCGGCAGGAAATAGATTTTTCGGGCGCAACTGTGCGCATCCGCGGGAACATCTAAAGTTTTCCGGTTTCTAAAGAACTGAGTTTTATTGTGTTGTCGAGAGGTTAATATCTTGCGCGTATCGCTCTTATTGAAACTAATTATCTCTCTTGCATTACTTACGAGTGTACTTACACTTGCTAAAGCAAAGCCTCATTCGCCAGATAGTCCGCAAATTTTCCCGGATCAAGTCGGCTCTTTTCATGGTCAGGGTGATTATCACTCAAATCCTTTTGAGACAGCACTGGGTCAAAAGATTGTTTGGGAAGATTATGGTGTCATGTTTGATAGTGAATGGAACGAGTATAAATCTGAGAGTGGCGATAGAGTGGAAGCAGAACTTATCAAGACACGTTCAGATTCTGCCGCCTACGCATTGCTGAGTACATATAGGATTCAGGGACAATATTCTAAGCTAGAGGACGTAGGAACATACGGAATTAAGAGGCCACAGGAGATTATTTTCTACAAAGGCCCATTGGTTTTCTTTGTTCACAAAGTGAGCGAAAGCACAAGGGATGATGTCTTGATTAATTTCGCGCGCTTATTAGCAGAGCCTTATGATAAAGGTGAAGGCGATATTCCTGTGCTGGTAAAGCATCTCCCGAATTGGGAGCAAGCGCAGGCGCAGGCCGTCTACTCCGTCACTCCTCACGCGCTGCGACAGGCATCGGGGAACCGGCCTGTGCTGGATGCTGTGAACTTTGAGGGTGGAACCGAGGCTGTGACTGCTCAGTACGGGCAGTCGCGTATGGTGCTGGTCGAGTATACGACGCCGCAGATTGCAGGAGATTCAGACGCGCGGATTCAAACAAAAATTAAAGAGTTGAGGGATGCTGGACAGGCCGTGCCTACGGCTTACAAGAGAGTCGGAAACTATTCGGTCTTCGTATTTGACGCGCCGGACGAGCAAACAGCGGAGCATTTGATTCAGGGTGTCACTTACGAGCAGGTGGTTCAGTGGCTCGGCGAGAACCCGCACCTGTTGGAGCGCGCGCAGAGGTATTACACGCAGTTCACAGGCGGGGTCATCATGGCGGTGCTGAAAGCTTCGGGGCTTTCCGTCCTGCTCTGCTTTGGCATTGGCGGACTTGCGGGCTGGCTCGTCTTCAAACGGCGGCGAGCGCGTGCCGCAGCGGCAGAAACTTATTCAGACGCGGGCGGAATCGTCCGTCTCAATCTGGATGAGATGACCGCTGAAACAGATTCTTCGAGGCTACTGGGTAAAGGCGACATCTAATTGCGCAGCTACATAATAAGAAGGGCGCTGGAATCAACTTCCAGCGCCCTTCTTATTATTGCATGAGCCAGACGAAAATGCGGGCTGCTGGTCTTCCTGTGAGGCTCCCCCAAGCCTCTTGCAGGACGCCGACCAGCAGCCCGGCACTTATGCCCTTTGACCGCCTTAGCTTTGGATGACCCCGTTCCCCCAAAAGAGCCGCCCGCCGCTTTTCATAATGAGAGAACGCCTCCCCCAAAGCCTTCTCTCATTGCCGTCTCCGAGCCTGACCCGATTTACCCCTATGTACCCTTCTATATTTTAACCGAGCGTATATTTAGCAATGTCCGTGCCAGCAGAAAGCTTAGCCCGGAAAATTTTTTGGAGCAGCAATTTCGGCCTTATAAAATCGGTTTTTCATATCAAGTGGAAAAAGAGTTGCACCATTACAAAAACCTCCCTACAGAATAAAATTCTGCATATTTCTAATACAATACGTGTGTACACTTGAACGCAAATCGCTCACGCTCAGGTTAGTTATATGGCTAGCTTCGCCGGGAAATTTCATGAAGAGCAGTCAATGTTCTTCGGTCTTTAGAGCCGGGTCATTCATGGCAGCGCTTCTATTAATGAGTCTATCTCTTTAGGAATATTGTAAAGATGAGGCGCGATGCGCAGGCGTCGCCCGCGCGGAGCGACCATGATTTTCTGTTTTCTGAGGTGAGAGTAGAGTTGCATGGCAGTCCATGCGCCCGTGTGCTCTATGCAAACAATCTGAGATTTCTCTCCTGCGCGGCGAGAGCTAACGATTCTGTAGTCGCGCCCGCTCAGCCGTTCGCACAAATAATCTGTCAGATCGTTCAAGTGGGAGTTGATTCGCTCTACGCCTGTTTCGAGTAAGAGCTTGAGGCTTGCGTCCAACCCGTGCAGCAGCGCAGTTGCCAGCGTGCCCGTCTCCCACGCGAGCGCGCCGGTCTTCCAGGGTTGGTCGAAGTTGAAGTAGTCCTCCGGCTCCTGCACGCTCATCCAGCCCACCATCGTTGGCCGGATTCTTTCAAGCGCGCGCGCCGAAAGATAGAGAAAGCCCAAGCCCTCCGGCGTCAGAAGCCATTTGTGGCAAGCGCCCGCCGCCACGTCAATCAATTCTGTCTCAACGTCTGTCGGTATCACGCCGAGCGCCTGTATACAATCGGTTACAAGCAGCGCGTCGTGCGCTCGTGCCGCTCGTCCCAATCTTTCAAGGTCTGCCCTGAAGCCTGAACCGTACTGCACCTGGCTGATGGCGACGACGCGCGTGCCGGAATCAATCAAGCCAATAAGCTCTTCCACATCAACGCGACCGTCGCGCTCGTCGCACATGCGCACCTCTACACCGAATTCGTCTCGCAGCCGCAGCCACGGGTAAATGTTTGACGGAAACTCGCGCCGGAAGGTGACTATATTTTCGCCAGCATTCCATTTGAGACCGTTCGCTACCGCTGAGAGCGCGTCGGACGTGTTCCTCATGAAAGCCACTTGCTCAGGGAGCGCGCCAAGCAGCTTTGCAAGATTTCCGCGCGCACGCTCTTTCACCGCCACCCAGTTACGATATTTGAGCGAGCCATGAAGCGCCACGTCTTCCATCTGCGCTTTGATGGCTTCGATAACTGGAAGCGGCGGCGGCGACACAGCCGCATGATTCAAGTAAACCGCCTCTTTTGTTATGGGAAAAAGCGCGCGCAGTTGATTGTTCATAAATCAAGAGCTGGTCGAGCAAGAGTAAGGGACGAAAAAAAAGCCGTGAATAGTGAATCGTAAATCGTGAATAGAAAAAGCGGAGCTGCGAAAGCTCTTTAACCTCTACTCACGATTTATGATTCACGCGCCTCGTCTCTGCTCTTTAGCTCCTGCCGACCACTAACAGCGTGAACGTTCCGGGAACTATGCTCGGCCTCGGATGCGGTCGTTCGGGTGTGGCGGCTGGGGGCGGCCCGAACTCAGCCGTGACCAGAAATACTCTGTGCGTCTTCGAGTCCAGCGCCATCGTGCGCGCGCCGCGCTGGGTCGGCACGTTCTCCAGAACGCTGAAGTTGTCAGCGGAATCTTCGTGTATGACTGTGAGCGTCCCGTCGCCGCCGTTGGAGCTAAAAGCCAGTTGTGTTTCGGGGTCGAAGGCGCTGGCGTCCACTCCGCTTCCTATCGGCAGAGTCTTGATGATGTGGCCGTCGTCTGCGTTCAACACCACCATCAGGTTGTTAGAGCATACGGAGAAAAGCCGCCTGTGCTTTCTATCAATCGCAAGACCTGAAGGCTCTTCGCCGGGCGCAAGCGGCCACCGCGCTTCGACCTTAAGCCCTCGCGGGTCAAGCTCTGCGACCATGCTTTTGTCTTCAAGATTGACATAGACATGCCCTCTCTCATCTGAGACGGCGAACTCCGGGCGTCCGTCCAGCGCAATTGTGCCTGCGACCGTTCCCGTGCGAGCGTCAATC
>DATHJK010000283.1:0-9705 GCA_035316225.1 Pyrinomonadaceae bacterium | reverse complement strand
GTCGGTTCCGTGCGCACGCCCATTGGGAAATTCGGCGGGACGCTGGCGGGTTGGACTGCTGCGGATATGGGTGTGGCTGTTGCAGTTGAAAGCTTGAAGCGAGCCGGACTGCGCGCCAGTCAGATTCAGGATTCAATCTGGGCATGCGCGCGTCAGGCAGGCGGCGGCCCGAACGTTGCGCGGCAGATTACTTATCGCGCCAGCGTTCCTGAAACCGTTCCAGCTTTCACAGTCAATCAAGCGTGCGGCTCAGGCATTCGCGCGATTATCCTCGCGGCGCAGGAGATTATGCTCGGTCGCGCGCGGGCTATTCTTGCTGGCGGAACGGAGAGCATGTCGCGCGTGCCATACTTTGCGGAAGGAGCACGATGGGGCGCTCGCATGGGGAACGCGGAGTTGGTTGACGGCATGTACCGCGACGGATTTCTTGACCCGCTTTCGGGTTTGATGATGGGTGCGACCGCAGAGAACCTTGCGCGCCGGTATGAAATCTCGCGCGAAGAGCAGGACGAGTACGCGCTGCGCTCGCAGCAGAGAACGGAAAGGGCTGTTCATTCTGGAAGATTTGACGACGAAATACTGTCGCTCGAAATCAAAGGGCGCAAAGGCGAAGCAACCATGTTCGCGCGCGACGAGCATTTCAGAGCTGGCACGACGATTGAGAATTTAAGGAAGCTTCCGGCGGTGTTTGATAAAGGTGGAACGGTTACGGCTGGAAACTCTTCAGGCATCACGGACGGCGCTGCCGCCGTTATAGTAATGAGCGAAGAAGTTTTGAATGAGACGGGCGCAGAACCACAGGCGCGCATAGTTGATTATGAGATTACAGGCGTTGCGCCCGAAGTTATGGGCATTGGCCCTGTGCCAGCCGTTCGTTCGCTGTTAGAAAGACAGAAACTTTCTTTAGATGATATTGATCTCGTCGAATTGAACGAAGCGTTCGCCGCTCAGGTTATAGCATGCGACCGCGAGTTGAGATTCGACGCCGAAAGATTGAACCCGAACGGCGGCGCAATCGCTCTTGGTCACCCTATAGGCTGCACGGGCGTTCGCATCACCACGACGCTTGTTCACGAGATGAAGAAACGAAACGCCAGGCGCGGGCTTGCCACGCTCTGCGTTAGCGGCGGCATGGGACTGGCGCTGCTGGTCGAGCGCGTTTGAACCTGACGAAGATAACAAGGATTTTTTTCAGAGAACTGAGCATGGGCGTCGCACGAGACAAGAAAGCCGGACGGACGCCCTCTCGTGCGACAGTCCTCGCGTTTAGTCTCTTTCTCATCGTTCAACTCCACACAGCCTGTCGTCAATCTCAAATCAACTCGAACACCATCTCATCAAACGCCGCCTCGGAAACTTTCGATACACCGCCTTTCCAGACCAGAGAGCCGGAGCGCTACGAGGCCGTGATTGTAACGACAGGCAATCTGGGAAATGCGCCGCAGGGAGAAACAACCGCGACAGAGCAGCGCACGTTCGTTGCGCGCGATGGCCTACGGCGTCGCACCGAGTTTGATTTTCGCGGCGGCGTGAAGCTGGTCATGCTAGATATGCCCACAGGCCATTTCATCCTCATGCCCTCACGAAATGCTTACGCCGATCTGGCCGAAAGCGAGGGCGTTACGTTGCCGGGCAATGCGCAAGTTTTGCCGCAGGAATTTTCATCAGAGATTCTGAACAACGAAGCGCGCGGGCGTGCGCGTTACGAGCGTCTGGGTGTTGAGAATGTGCTGGGGCGCGAGGCTGTGAAGTATCGCGTAACGACTGTGAACGAAGCGGGCGAGGCCAGCGGGTCTGAGACTTTAATCTGGGTTGACGAATCACTGGGTATGCCCGTAAGGTCTGAGACGGTTTCAGGCGCGGCGAAATTCACAATGGAGATGCTGGACATCAAGCGGGACGTTGACCTGTCGCTCTTCGACATTCCGGCGAATTACAGGAAAGAGAGCGTGCGAGATTTTTATGCAGCGCTCTTCGCTGAAGGCGAAAATCCACGCGCACAACAGAGGTGAGAGCCAACCCCCTATGAAACAGTCTGCATCCGAAAGCAGGAAAGGTAGAGGCTGAAGGTTAGAGGTTAGTGGTCAGTTAAAGGCAATTACTAACCTCTAACCTCCAGACTCCAACCTCTTCTATAAGAAAGGTAAATTCAAAAGTGACTAAGAAAATCTACTCCTTACTGGCGGTGGTTGCGCTAATCGTCGGACTCATTTCGGCCTCGGCTCAGGACAGGCAGGTTACTGCTTCCGGCGTGGCGGCGAACGATCCGCTCAGACTTCTTCCTGCTTCGGACGTTGTTGCCACGATTGATATAAAGCGGCTCATAAATGAGACGCTGCCGCGCGTGATGGCGAATGACCCGGCGAAGCTGGCGAAGATTAACGCGGAGATTGATAACTTCAAAACGCGCTACGGTCTTGACCCGCGCTCGTTCGAGCGTGCGGCTGTAGGCATGCGCTTTAACACCAGCGGCAACGTTACTACCACAGACACCGTTGCTATAGCGCGAGGCAGTTTCAATGCGAACGCCATTACAGCCGCCGGGCGATTGGCCGCTCCAAATCACTTCAGTCAACAGAATTACAGTGGGAAGACAATCTACATCTTTAACATCAACGACCGTGTGAAGATGCTTGGCATGATTGACGTGCACGTGCGCGATCTTGCGGTCTGCGCGCTCGATGCGAACACAATAGCTGTGGGCGAACCCGACAGGGTGCGCGCCAGCATTGACGCTATGCGCGGCACTGCTCGCGTGAGCAATGACTTGATTGATCTTGCTACGCGCACGCCGAACGCGCTTATAGGTTTCGGCGCGAGTGTCCCGCCAAATGTTTCGCACAACATCAACGTTGACAACGAGGAATTAAACCGCACGCTCTCTTCTATAAGGCAGGCTTACGGCGCTATCAACAGTTCGGAGGCGGGCTTTGACCTGCTGGCAGTGGCTCGCACGGATAATGCAGACCAGGCGAAGAACCTTGCCATGACGATTGACGGCCTGAAATTGTTAGGCGCGATGTACGCAGGCCAGTTGGGCGGGCAGAAAGGCCGACTTGCTCAGAACGTGCTGGACAGTCTAAGACATTCCACGCAGGGCAACGAAGTGCAGATAACCATGAAGGTCGCTCAGGCAGACATTAACACGCTGATGAGCACGCTCGGCGTTCGTACTGAATGATTTCCAGTTTAGTTCCAGAGCGAATTTTCAGTTGAGTGTATGGGAAGTAGGACTCACCACAGAGAGGGCAGCGAGAAGAGAAATCATTTGAGATTTGAGATTTCAGATTTCAAATTACTGATTCCAAACTTGAAATCCTTTATGGTGTCTGCTGTGGTGAATAACCTTTCCCCTTCAATATTTCTAAGATGAAGGGCTGGCGCGGGAAACTTTCGTGCTCCCCTTCTCGTTAAACTGCTCAGATAGGAACAGATTCTCCCCGGAAAACGTCCGCATGCAATGAAAGGATACGGGATGTTCAGGAAACTTTACGCATCGTCGCTCTTAATCGCGGTCTTAACCGCCGCAGCCATTTTCGCAAATCACGCGGCTACAAATGCATCGCTCAGGTCGGCCTCCTCCGCTCAGAGCGAATTGTCGGCGCTTCCCGCGTCGGACATTGTAGTGTTCGTTGACGCGCAGAGGATTCTTAACGACACGCTGCCCGGTTTCTTCTCAAGCAACCCGTCGTTAATCTCTAAGATAAATGCGAAGCTAGACCAGTTGAAAACGGAGACGGGCGTTGACATGCGCTCGTTCGATAGCTTCGCCGTCGGATTGAAGTTCGGAGAACCCGCGCGCTTCGACAGCGCACACTTCGTAGCCCTTTCGCGCGGCCATTTCAGCGCCGACGAAGTTATCGCCGCAGGGCTTTCTTCCGCGAAAACCAAATGCAATATAAATGCGCGTGAAGAGCAGTTTTCCGGAAGAACCGTTTACGTCTTCAAACCTGTCGGGAACAGAAACCGGAACTGCCCGCACGCCGGAGAAGTTCAGGCGCAGGAGATAGCCGTCGCCGCATACGACTCGAACACGATTGTTTCGGGCGACGTTGAAAGCGTTCGCGCGGCGCTCGACTCAAGCAGCCCGCGCGTGACGAGCGAGTTGGTAGAGCTTGCCACGCGCACGCCTGATGCAGTGGTGAGTTGGGGAGGCAATCTGCCGCCGGAAGTGAGCGCCAGATTAGACCCGCGCGGGCAGCGCGAGCCGGATTCTATGAGCCGCAGCATCGCAGCGATACGCCAGTTCTACGGCTCAGTAAGCGTACTGGGCACTGAGGCGAATACTTTGATAGGCTTGCGCACCGAGACAGCCGATCAGGCGCAGGAGATAGGTCACGGCCTCAACTCGCTGAAGTTGGTGAGCAAGCTAGGCATCATGAACAATTCGGGCGGGAATCAGGCCAGAGGCGCTAGCCTCTCAAAACTGCTCGACAGCATCTCAATCATCACAGAGAGCAACGAAGTTCAGATTAAGCTCAAGGTCGCACAATCGGACATCGCGCCTTTTATGCGCGGCCTCTAATTTTCTTCCGATGGTTGTAGAGGCAGGACTCATCCCTGCCTCTACAATATCAATCTTCCCCGAATGTGATGCCGCGACGCTCGCGCCCAAGCCCTGCTACGAGTGCGGCCAACGAGAAGACAATCAACGCAGTGAGCGCCATCGTGCGCGTGTAGCCTATCTGTTTCGCTATGCGTGCCTGAAGGTATGGCGCAGTGCCCGCTATCAACACGCCGCACTGGTAGGCGAAGCCGGGCAGGAAACCTCTGACCGCATCCGGCGATAACTCCGTGATGTGCGCCGGGATTACGCCCCACGCGCCCTGCACCATGAACTGCATTAGGAACGCGCCCGCCACCAATAGCGCTAAGCTGGGCGAGAATGCCCAGAGCGGGATTGCAAGGATTCCTAAAACCAGTGAGAGAATGATTGCGCGCCGTCGCCCCTTTCTATCAGAGAAGAGGCCGAAGATTAGGCCGCCCGTTATAGCGCCCACCATTGAGAAGGCTGTTAGCGCGGCGCGCTTCTGCGGAGAGAATCCCCAGTCGCGCTCAAGGAATGTAGGATACAAATCCTGTGTGCCATGCGACGCAAAATTCATCATCGTCATCAGCACTGTTAGATAAACCAGCAGCTTCCAGTTGCGCGCTATGCCGCGCCCCAAATCATTCCAAGTCGCGTGCCTGGTCTTCTCCCACACTTCAGATTCTTTCACACCGAAGCGAATGAAGATAACTAGAAGCGCGGGCAACCCGCCTATGAAGAAGAGCGGACGCCAGCCCCAGTGCGGGAAGATGAAGAAGTAGCAGACCGCCGCGAGCAGGTAACCTACAGCGTAACCCTCCTGCAATAGCCCTGAGAGCACTCCGCGCAATCGCGGCGGAACTTTCTCCATAGCGAGCGACGCGCCCACTCCCCACTCGCCGCCCATGCCTATTCCAAAGAGAGCGCGCAGTATCAGGAACGTCGTGTAGTTCGGCGCTAAACCGGAAAGTATCTCTATGATTGAGAAGAAGACGAGATCAATCATGAGCGGCAAGCGCCGCCCGTAGCGATCCGCCATGAGGCCGAAGATGAACGCGCCCACAGGACGAAAGGCCAGCGTGAGCGTTATCGTCAGCGCCATCTCGACATCGGACTTGTGAAACTCTGCGCCTATGGCCGTGAGCGTGAAGACGACCAGAAAGAAATCGAATGCGTCGAGCGTCCAGCCCAGGAATCCGGCTGTGACGGCGGCGCGGTGATCGCTTGGCCTGAGCGCGTCTTCCAGTTGAGAGACTTCAGCGCGGGCTTCGTCCATCATGATTTCAGCAACCGGGATGAAGAAGATTTAAGAACCGAGGCGGAAGTTTATACTTTAAGGCAGAGAAATCTACAAATCATTTCCGAAAGAGCGTGAGATAAAAACTTAGGTCAGTACCGCCTGCGGTACTGACCTGGCAGTCGCGCTCAACCGTTTCACTACTTTGTAGGTATAGGCAGGCGCGGGCGCTGCGGTTGCGGAGCCGCAGCCGGAGCCTCTTCATCTTCCGATAGCTGAGCGAGCACGTCGTCATAGATTTTGATGTGCCCATCGCGCTGCATCCCGGCCTGCACGTTGGTGATGTAGTCGTCGAAGACCTGCTGGCGTCGCTGATTAAGCGCCTCCTTCATCAACGTATCGCGCTGCGTTGCAAAGGCCGCCATGTCCGCATCATCGCGCTTGGTCAAGCCTATGATTATCCAACTGTCTCCGACCTTGATGGGCGTCTTTGTTACGCCGCCATCCTGCAAGTTGAAGATAGCTTCGTCCATCGCAGGGCTTGTTCCGGCCCTGCCCAGAGGCGCGCCCAGCTTGTACTGGTTCGATTCCTCCGCCGTCAGCCCCAGCCTTTCGGCTGCCGCCTTAAGCTCGCCCGCCGAAGCAGTGTTCGCCGCAAGGTCGCGCGCCACCTGATCCACTTGTGTCTTCGCTCGCTCTTTCCTGAGCGCATCTTCGACCTGTGCCCTGACTTCATCGAACTCAGGAATGCGCGGCTCCTTCTTATCAACCAGCATCGGGATTGCGAAACCATTTTTGATGCCCGTGCGCTCGCCCACATCATTCGGATTGTTGAGCGGATCAATCGCAGCCTCGAACTGCTGGTTGCTGCCTATCTCCGGCACGTCGTCTCCGGGCTTGATGTAGCCCGTCTCGCGCACCATCTCAGCCGGAGTCATGTTTGCCTCCGCTGCCAACTGCTGAGCCACCGCCTGCGCGTCGTGAGACTGCTTCAGAAGTTCTTCGGCGCGCGCGGCCAGCCTCTGTGCAACCGCGTAAGAGCGACGGTTCTGCGCGGAGACGCGCAGGTCGTTCTTTGCTTCTTCAAAAGTCTTTGGCACTTCCTCGCCGCGACGCAGTATGTAGTAGGTGCCCGCGTACTTGATGGTGATCGAAACTTCGCCCGGCTGCATGTCGGCCACGCGGTCGTATAGAGTGTCAAGCTTGTTCGGATTCTTCTTGAAAGGCTTTGCGAGGTAGCCGCCGCCGCGCGCCGTCGCAACATCCTCGGAATTTCCTCTGGCAAGGTCTGCGAAAGCCTCTTCGGAAGCATTGCTGGCTTTCTGTGCAAGCTCGTCAGCCTTTGCTTTGACCTGCGCATCCAGGTCAGGCCGCGCGACCTTTAAGACTATCTGCTGAACTTTGACGCCCGCGCTGCGTGCTTCGCCTGTAAGATTGTTGAACTCCTGGTGCAACTCGTCATCGGAAATCTGCAATTTAGAGCCAGCCTTCTGCTGGTCTATGAAGATATAGCGAATCTTCTTCTGCGGAGTAAGATATCGAAAGTCGGTCTGGTGCTGCTGGTAGTAGTCGCGCAACTCCTGATCGCTCAGTTGAATCTTCTTGGCAAGCTGGTCAGCCGCCACAACCACATACAGCAGATTGAAATCTGTCTTGTCGCGCTTGTACTGCTCGCGCACCTCGTCCTCGGACACGTTCACGCCAGCCGTGATGAATGCCTGTAGCTTTCGCGCCGCAAGCGAGTCGCGGAAACTTCGCTCGAAATTATCTATGCTGCCCGCGCGCGCGACGGCCATCTCGCGGTAACGATCCATGTCAATGTTGCCGGAAGCGTCCGCAACCTGTTTGCGAAGCGCGTCTGCTACTTCAGCGTCTGAGACGGCAAGCCCCAATCGCGCAGCCTCCTGCGCTATAACGCGGTCGTGTATGAGACCGTCCAGCAAGCGGCGGTCGCCGCCCAGACGGGCTATGTCCATCTGCCCGCCGAACATCTGCATGTAACTCTCTTTGAGCCGGGTCAGATCGCCGACAGTTATATCGTCGCCGCCGACTTTGGCTACGACTTCGGTGCTACGCGACGGGTCAAGGGTTCGCGCCGTTCTCCCCGGCGCGTAGAAGATCACAAGGCTCACGGCCATCAGCACGGCAAAGCCCACTATTATTAAACTGCGCGTCCGCTCCATGCGGCTTAATGCTTTCAGCATCTTAATGAACTACTTTCTATAAAGAGATTCTGAGGAAAAGATGAGAGTGCCAATGGATTGTCAACTCCCACCCGCAACCTGCAAAAGAGGAATTGTAACGGAGAGACGCGCAACGCCGCAACCGCTCAGGGGGCAGATGTTGGGTGGCGTATGTCAGACGCCAGTGAAGCTTTTTGCTAATATACAGCATCTAACATCCGACATCTGTCTTATGCTATCGTATTTATAATCATGGTGAATACTTCAATCTGGGCATGGGCAGGCTTTGGCGCGTTCATTCTGCTGATGCTGGCAATTGATCTCGGACTCTTTAACCGCAAGGCTCATTCTATCAAGTATAGGGAAGCGGCCATCTGGAGCGGTGTCTGGATAACTCTGGCGCTAATCTTCTCCGGCATTGTATTTAATCGAGCGGGGCATCAGAAGGGGCTGGAGTTTCTGACCGGCTATCTGATAGAGCTTTCGCTCTCGGTTGATAACCTCTTTGTCTTCCTTCTAATCTTCTCCTTCTTCAAAGTTCCGGGGAAATACCAGCACCGTGTTCTCTACTGGGGCATACTCGGCGCTCTGGTCATGCGCATCACCATGATCTTCTTGGGCGCGGCGCTGATTGAACGATTCCACTGGATCATATACATCTTCGGCGCGTTCCTCATCTACACAGGCATAAACATGCTCAGGCAGGACGAGACCGAATATCATCCTGAGAAGAATCCGCTCGTACGCTTTATTACTCGCCACCTGCCTATAACACGCGCCTACGAAGGGTCTAGTTTTTTCACATCCGTTGACGGCAAGAAGATGGGCACGCTCCTTTTGCTCGTGCTCATCGTCGTAGAGGTTACCGATCTGGTCTTTGCAGTTGATTCAATCCCTGCGGTCTTCGGCGTCACCACAGACCGCTTCATCGTCTACACCTCGAACGTCTTCGCCATACTGGGACTGCGTTCGCTCTACTTCCTTCTAGCAGGCGTCGTCGAGAGATTTCACCTGCTCAGAATCGGCCTTGCAATCGTGCTTTCATTCATAGGCGCGAAGATGCTGCTCGTCGCCGTCGGCGTTGAAATTCCAATCTATCTTGCGCTCGGCGTCGTAGCCCTAATTCTTATAGCATCCGTCGTAGCCTCGCTCATCTGGCCCAAGCACGCAGAGCGCGACATTGACGTGGAGATGCCAGAGGATTACATCTGCCCTTACCCGAACGTGAAGCAGGAGGAGACCAAAGAAGAAGAATCGGAAACAGCCATGCAAGGGAAAAGCTAACTCGGTCATCTCAATTGAGTAAGATTTAGAGTTCGGATTCATCGCCGCAAGCAGCATAGAACACAAAGAATTTAGCAGCATTACTCCCTGTGACCTTTGCGTATATTCTGCCGTCAGATTTTCATTTGCACATAACCGAAGAGAACTATCTTCTTTCGCGCCTGACGCCACTTCCATTATTCTTTCCCACTTTCGGATTCCCGGCCACGATTTTCTTTTTGCTTCTATTGCCCGCTTGTGTTAATTTTTGTTTGGCGGTGATTTTCACTTGCCAACCATTTTGACTTCTCTTTCCGGCTGGTCGGGTGCTGAACCCTCTGCATAATTCCCGACTCGGCCTCTTAAACCCTTTGCCCCGCACGGTTTAGCCAATTACACGATGGACAGCAGACGCAGTGTCATGAGTTTCGACTGGTGGGTCGTTCAAAAGCGAATGGTCTACATGCTGATAGCCGCACTAATCGCGCTGCTTC
>DATHJK010000282.1:0-6016 GCA_035316225.1 Pyrinomonadaceae bacterium | reverse complement strand
CCCGTTGTTGCTGGGCCAAAACGGTCGTGCACACGCCAGAAAAGGTGAAACCGAGAGCGATGACCAGAGCAATCGTTCTCTTCATTAAGCTGTATGTTCTTATCATTTGAGCTAGTGGAAACATTTCAATTCGATTCGGTGGAAGCGCTTCGCCTAAAGTGCTGCATGCAAAGCTTTCAAAAGGGGGAACACGAAGCCCTGAGCCATTGATGACTATAACTACTGTCTTCAGGCGCGGTCAAGCAGAACAAACTTTTAGCGATGTCATAGTTAGAGACTAAGAGGCGAGCGCCTTACCGGCCTCATATCTTCAAAGTAGCACATTACTAAACTTTTGATGCCGGTTCAGTTTGAAACTCTGAGCCGGTATTCATCGGCTCTCGGAATTGAAACTGACCTACTATCAAACTTTTTAAGTTTCAAGAGTGGTCGGGTGGTTTTCGTCATTCAAACCGGGCCGACCTTAAAGACCGCGAAGTTAAAGCCCGTCCTTTGATGCTGCATCATGGCAAAACGTTTCTCTTGCCGCATTGGGCCTTTGCATGATAATTTGCGATTTCGGCAAACTTCTTTCGGGAAGGCCAGATGGGACAGCGCCTCAGTTTCATTTTCAAATGGGAAAGTATCCCGGCTGTTTTCGGTCTGGCCTTATAAAGCTTAAGCTGTCCGAGAGCGAAATCAATTTTTTTTCGATCAGCCCCGGCCCTTAAAGCGGTTGAGGGCAGTTGCTGCTCGGCTCTCTCTTACATGAGCGACATTGAAGGCTTCATCCTCGTGGGCGGCAGATCGAGCCGCATGGGGAGAGATAAGGCGGCGCTTGTTCTGGCCGAGCAGAGTTTTGTTGAGAGGATTCAGTCGGCGCTCGCTGAAATCACAGTGCGGACGAGCCTTGTCGGAGCCAGAGAGTCTTACACGCAGGGGCTTCGGAACGTGCCGGATGTTTTCACGGAATGGGGCGCGCTCGGCGGACTGCACGCGGCTCTGGCAGGCTGCGAGGCAGATTGGGCCGCAGTCGTTGCGTGCGATCTTCCGTTTGTGACCGCAGAACTTTTCCGCAGGCTCGCAACGTTGCGTGCCCGATGGGATGCGGTAGTGCCCATACAGGAAGATGGTCGGCAGCAACCGCTCTGCGCGCTTTATAGTACAGAAATTTGCCGTCCTCGCGCTGAAGAATTGATAAGGTTGGGCGAGCGCCGACCGCGCCCCTTACTTGACGCGGTTAGAACACGCCGCGTAGCCTTCAACGAGCTTGAAGATTTACGAGGCGCGAAACTCTTTTTCATGAACATCAACACGCCGGAAGATTACGAACAAGCAAAAAGGAGGGATGAGGGATGAGGGATGAGGGATGAAAGGAAAGTCGTGAATCGTAAATCGTAAATCGTGAATAGAAGAAGCTAACTGCAAAAGCTCTTAACTTCTATTCACACGTTACGAGTTACGATTTTACGAACTCATCCCTCATCCCTCATCCCTCATCCCTTCCAAACGTGTCTCCGAGAAGGCGATCTGGAAGAAGAATCTTGAAGGCGCTGCTGCCCATTGCGCTGCTTTTGGCGCTGGCGCTGGCCGGGGTGGCGGGATGGCTCGCTTATTGTGTCACGCACCCGCATCGCAGCTCATACCTTGTTACACCTGAGAACTTCTCTCAACTGAGCAATCGCGGCCTGAAAGCTACGGACGAGACGTGGAGCAATCTGGATGGAACCAATGCGCGCGGCTGGCTGCTTCGCGGCTCTGAAGGCGCGCCCGCAGTCATACTGCTTCATCATTACGGCGCGGATCGTTCGTGGCTGCTCAACCTCGGAGTAAAGCTTAACGAGACGACCAACTTCACTGTGCTCTGGCCTGACCTGCGTGGTCACGGGATGAATCCGCCTGTGGGAAGATCATCGCTGGGCACACTCGAAGCGGACGACGTTGTTGCGGCAATAGCTTACCTGCGCTCGCTCAAGACGCAGCAGGGGCGGCCTCTGGTCGGAGGCGAGATAGGATTGTTCGGCACAGAGCTTGGCGCTTATGCTGCAATGGCTGCCGCTGCGCGAGAGAGCGGCATGCGCGTGCTTGTGCTCGATTCCGTTCCCGCTTCCGGCGACGACATGCTGCGCGTTGGTGTGAAGAAGTGTACCGGCATGGATAGCAATCTAGCGTTGTGGCTGACGCGGATCGGAACACGAATCTATTTTCTGGGGCGAACCCAGAACATGCAGACTTGCCAGGTAGCTGCGCAGCTTGCAGGCAGGCGCGTGCTACTGCTATCCGGTGAGAGTGCTGGTCGGCTGCGCGCTTCGACCGTCGCGTTGGCCCAGTGCTTTCCCGGACAGAGCGGCGTCGAGATGAAAACAGACCTTCCTCTTACCGGCCTCGATCTCCCCACGGCCACCGGCGAGCAGGGCGAAGCTTATGATCGCCCCGTCATTGACTTCTTCGACCGCGCGCTTAATTCCAATCCTTTGAGTCCCATTCAAAACCCGTAGCAACTGCTCAACCTCTTTGCGCTCTTTCTTAGCGTCTTTGCGCCTACAGCGTGAGATGGTTTTTCTCGCAAAGACGCTGGAGGCGCTAAGAACACTTTGAGCTTACAAAGGTGTCCTGCTATCGCGCACGAACGGCGAAGAGCGCGAATGCGCCGTTGTCGCCTATCTCCTGTACGGCGATTTTCTGTGATTGATAAAGCTGGTAAGAGAATTTCGATGGAACCAGCACGAGTATAGTCTCGCCAGAGCTTGCCACGCGCTCTACATAAGAGACATCTTCCAGTCTCAACGGCTCGCCGTCCTGCCCGTAGACAAGACGCCCCGCAGCGTAAAACTCCGACGAGCGTTCGGCTTCATGTAGTTGATACAGGGGCGTCTCGCCGTATCCTTTAGCTGAGGCCATCTGAAGCAGGTCGCGCACGGAATCGCGGCTTGCAACTTTGGTCATATCGCAATTGAGCAGCAGAACGGGGATTAGAAAAATCGCCGCGCAAGTCGAGACGACGCAGAGCTTTCGTAAACCGGGCGCGACTATTGCAAGCAGACCTGCTGTTGCCATAGGCGCTGCGGCCACAACGGCGCAACTCCACGATATGATATTTGAACGCGCGTTGTATCCAAGACCGAAAACAACTAACAGGAGTAGAATCGCGCCCGTCGCCCTCATCACCCAGTCTCTCTCTTTGCCTTCCATGAAATGCTTTAGACGTTCGCCTATGAGCAGCGCGGCGGCTGGCAGAACCGGAAGAATGTAGGCGGGAAGCTTAGATACGGAGATAGAGAAGAAGAGCACAGGGAGCAGAAGCCACGCGAGCGCCAATACGCGAAGACGTGCCAGGGGCGAGACGGCGCGAAACTCCCAGCGGCGTGCGCCTGTGAGTGCGACAATCAGAAATATTGTCCACGGCACGACGAGCATGAGCAGTATAGGCAGATAGAAATAGAAGCGTTGCGGGTGATGATATTTATTGGAAACAAACCGAGAGAAATGATGCTGTATGAAGAACTGGTCAATGAACGTCCAGCCGTGGCGCGCTATCACGGGCGCGTACCATGTCCCCGCGACAAGAAGTG
This sequence comes from Pyrinomonadaceae bacterium, assembly GCA_035316225.1. GTDB lineage: Bacteria > Acidobacteriota > Blastocatellia > Pyrinomonadales > Pyrinomonadaceae > 3-1-20CM-3-53-8. The sequence goes on along the minus strand of DATHJK010000282.1, from coordinate 2,465 downwards.
AAAGGGGCACGCCCCAGATCAAACTCAAAAGAGCTTCTACAGAGGGACGCTCGCGCCGTAAAGTGTAATAGCTCGCGGCCACGCCGTAAGGAATCACTATACCGACCAGACCTTTTGCAAGAAGCGACAGGCCGACCGCCGCATGAAATCCTAGTAGAAACAGACGCTGCCGTCTCGCGCTCGTCTCCATCTGCGAAGCGAAGAGACACGCAAGCGCAGCCGTGACCGTCATCGTCAATCCTATGTCCGAGCTTGCCGCGCGCGAAAAGGCGAGGCTGCCCGCGCTCGCGGCAAGCGCAACGCTGCACCAGACAGCAAGCCCCTCTTCCTCCTCATCACTCTTCTCCACACGTCTAACCATCCAGTAGAGAAGTAGAACCGTAAGAACGCCGCAAAGGGCAGAGCCAGCCCTTGCGCTCCACTCGGTCACGCCGAACAATTGGAAGCCCGCCATCATCATCCAGTACATGAGCGCAGGTTTCTCGAACCATGCGTGGCCGCCGAGCGTAGGCGTGACCATCGTATGGTGCGCCATCATCTCGCGCGCCACTTCAGCGTAACGCGGCTCGTCCGAACCGAGCAGAGGAAGTCTGCCCAGTCCATAGAAGTAGATGATCAAAGTGATGATTAGAAGCGGTAGCTTGAGACGCTTGGCAAGCACGGAAGATTGCAAGTATAGTCACCTGTGGAAACAGTAATCAGTAGCCAGTAGTCAGCATGAAAATATTAAGCTGCCTTCAAGACTGAAAATAAATTGCCAGCATTGATAGTTTGTAAAACCTACTGGCTACTGTCTGCTGACTACTTTATTACAACATACAGGAAAGTTGTAAACCTTGCCGCTACGAACAGCAGTTATAGGCGCGGGTCATCTGGGACGCCAGCATGCGCGAATCCACCGCGCGCTGGCTTCGGAAGGCATGGCGGAGTTTGTCTCTGTCTGCGACATAGCAGAAGAGACTGCGCGTGCAATCGCTGCCGAGCGCGAGACCGATTGGACTACGGACTGGCGCACACTTCTGGGCCGGGTTGACGCTGTGAGCCTTGCTGTGCCCACAGAATCACATGCCGAGATTGCATCTGAGCTTCTTCGAGCAGGCGTGCACGTGCTGGTTGAAAAGCCTATCTCGCGCAATCTGGAAGAAGCTGACATGATGATTGCCGCTGCCGAGAAAGGTCATGCCCTGCTTCAAGTGGGTCACCTTGAGAGATTCAACCCGGCGCTCGCCGCGCTTCGTCCTCATGTGAGCGGCCCGCTCTATTTCGAGATTCACCGAATAGGCGAGTTCACGGCGCGTTCCTTAGATATTGATGTTGTTCTCGATCTGATGATTCACGATCTGGACATAGTGCAATGGTTAGTGGGCGAAGAGGTTGAGGTGGTTGACGTGCGAGCGGTCGGCATTCCAGTCTTGACGCGACGAGTTGATGCGGCGAACGCGCGCCTGGAATTCGCATCGGGCGCTGTAGCCAATATCACTGCTTCGCGTGTCGGCACAGAGAAGATCAGGAAGATGCGATTCTTCCAGCCGCATGATTACATAGCCGTTGACTACACTACGCGCCATGCATCCATCAGCAGTCTGGTGCCTGCGTTTGGCGCTAGTGAGCGCCCCGGCGTCAACACTCGCCATCTTGATGTAGAAGACATAGAGCCTTTGCGCGCAGAGATTGAAGCGTTTCTCGTGGCCGCGCGAGATAATCTCCCCTCGCCCGTCTCCGGGCTGGAAGGACGACGCGCGCTCGCACTCGCACTTCGCGCGCTTGAGCGCATACACGAGCACGACGAGATAGCCGGAATAAATGCACTTAAAAAGTGAACGGCGCGCTACGAGTCATCTGTGGAATTAAAAAGGTCGCAAAAAATCTCCTCGATGCTCGCCGAACGCATAGCGGCTGGCGACTTCCCTTCCGCCGTTTACATTGTCGCAGAAAAGGGCAGCGCAATTTTCGCAGATGCGATGGGCTACGCAGTGCGCGAGCCTGAGCGGCGCGAGGCGACGCTTGAAACCGTTTACGACCTTGCATCGCTGACGAAGCCGCTCGTCACCGGTCTGCTTTCTGCAAAGATGATAGAGCGCGGGCGTTTGAAGTTGGACAGTGCGGCCAGCTTCTATCTTCCCGAATTCGACCGTGACGACAAGCGCGCTATCACTGTGCGCCAACTTCTAACGCACACTTCCGGCTTGCCTGCATGGCGTCCGCTCTATCTCATCGCGCGCACGAAGGAGAAAGTGCTTGATGCAGTTGCGAACGAACCTCTTCACGCGATGCCGGGCACGCACGTCGTCTACAGCGACCTGGGTTTCATCACGCTCGGTCTTCTTCTGGAAAAATTGTACGGCGCGCAGCTTTCCGAAATTGCGCGGCGCGAAATCTTCGACCCGCTCAATCTCGCACGCACTTTCTTTAATCCAAGCGCTGCTATGCGAACGGGCGTTGCGGCCTGCGAGACCGGTAACGCT
>DATHJK010000281.1:0-7356 GCA_035316225.1 Pyrinomonadaceae bacterium | reverse complement strand
TCGCGTCCACGTGTATGGGGTCAGGCAAAAACTGCGCGTCGTAACGAAGCCCCGCGTTGATGGTAAGATGACGGCTCAGTCTCCACTCGTCCTGCACGAATAGCCCCAGGTTAGGGTTCGATTGAAACTGTGCTGGCGCTCCGAACGCTTGTTGGAAAGTGACATAACGTCCTGCCAGAAAATTTGCGAGCGAAGAGAAAGTGTAAACGCCCTGAAGCGCTCCCGGAAAACTTATATTCACGCGGTTGAGCAGAAAGTCCACGCCAGCTTTAATCGAGTGCGCGCCCCGCTCGGTCGTCAGGTCGTCTGCGAATTCGTAAATGTCCAACGAGCGAGCAGTAGGCGAAACGGTCGAGGTGCCGAAATTAGCCACGCCCGAAATATTGACAGCCGGGCCAACCTCGTCATTCACGGGCGCTTCGAGACGGCTGCGCGTTAGCTGCCATCGCGCTTCGTTAACGGTGCGAGATGAAAGAGTAGAGATTAAACTCCCTGCGAAAGTTTGGTCCAGATTCTTCAAGCCTGTGCCGCGACTGACGACGTTCAATCCGCCGATGCTGCGCGAGTTCGGGCTGTCGATGTAGTAGATGCTATATCGCACGGCCAGAAGATTCGCGCGATTAAGCCTGTGGTCAACGCGCGCGAAAAAGTTTGTGACATCATAGCCACCCGGAAATTCTCCTGTCGTCACGCTCGCGCCCCTGTATCCGGTCTGCTCCAAACGAGAGTTGATGACGCTCACGCTTGTGGGAGCTATGCTGATGATGCCTGCGTCATGTCGTCGCGTCTGCTCGAAATTGGCGAAGAGAAAAGTTCTGTTCCGCCTGATGGGGCCGCCCGCGCTTGCGCCGTATTGCGTCTGAGTCAGACTGTCTCTTCGCGTCGCAAGAGGATTGCGCGCATCTAATCTCTGATTACGAAAGAAGCCATACACGCGACCGCGCCAACTGTTCGTGCCGGATTGCGTGACAACATTGATTACTCCGCCGGAAGCGCGACCGAACTCGGCTATGCCGCCGGATGTGACGACCTGAAACTCGCGTATGACCTCCTGGCTGTAGAAAGTTCCGGCCAGCCCGGCTGCGTCGTCGTTCGCTGAAAGACCGTCAACGACGAAGCTGTTGTTCAGGTTTCGCTGGCCTGCTACGGACAGCCCTGTGCCCGGCACTGCGCTGGTTTCCGCGAAGCGCTGGCTGCTGCCCGTGTTCGTGCGCGAGACTGCGGGGGCCAGCAAAGCCAGGTCAAGATAGTTGCGCCCGTTAAGCGGAAGAGCGTCAATCTCTGTAGGGCTGATTGTTTCCGAGACCTGCGTGCGCGCCGACTCAATCATGGGCAGGTCTGCTGTTATCTGAACGCTCTCGGAGATTTCCGCAACCGAAAGTCTGAAGGGTACATCAAGCGCCTGCCCAATTGTCAGCGTCACGCGGCGTGTGAAGGTGGCAAAGCCTGCGCGCTCAATTGTGAGACGGTACGCGCCGACCGGCAGATAGGAGAAGCGGAAACGGCCATTGTCATCGCTTGTGGCGTTCTGCGCTTGATTGGTTTCAAGGTTCAGCGCTTCGACAGTAGCACCGCTCACAACCGCGCCGTTACTGTCCTCAACGCGCCCGCTCAACGACGCGGCAGCGACCGCTTGCTGCGCACAGGCTTGATACGCGCTGCCTGCTAACAAAAATAGGATGATTGCCACGCAGACCGGCTGCGCTCGCTTCACACCATTCTTCATATTCATTCTCCAGAAAAATCATTGCCTCTCGCGCCGACAGTTCTTCGACACGTACCGCAGACGCAGACCTGTGACGCTACACGCATGCACTTGAGCCACGCGCATTCATAGACTGAATTTGCGCGGCAAATGGCATTCATCGTGGAACCGAAAATCAGGAGAATGAAGATGGAGGCGGGCGCGGGCGCGATCTTTCGCACAGCGCATAGAGCGTGTAGGTTTGGCGCAATGAAGCTTGCGGAAGACGTGTGTTCGACGGGGAACGCGGTTGCTCTGCGTGAGCGGTTATAGCAGTTTCGCGCGGGCGCACAGGGTTCGAGTAACCGTTTGCGCAAGTCCCGCAATCCTGACTGCATGGCCTGGTAAACACCGTCGAAGCAATGTGCGGCGGTTGCGGCGGATTTCGATGTAAATTGTCTTGCGTAGAATAATGCTCTACCTCTTGATATGCGCGTAGCGAAAGAGCAACGCCTGCGAGCATTCCAGCCGCGTGTATTTTATGAGCCGCACCAGGCGCATGACTCGCACCGCACAGCACTTCCTGCTTCGGCCTGACTCTTTTCCTGCGCGCGGAGAAACTGGCATGACACGCGCCGCCCATGCACGAGCCAGCCGGATGAGCCAGTCTGCCTGCGCAGCATGCCATCTTGCACACAGGCGCGGACGACGAGAGCGCGTCTGAGGGCGCTACGCCCGAAAGCACGCCGAGCATGAGCATCACGGCCACGCACGCGCGCGCAACGGCAGACTTCATGAAATGCTTTTTGCCTGAGCGGGAGAGCATTTAACTTTACGAATGATCGCAGCCATTGTGTCACCGAAGCGTCACCGGTGACAAGAGAAGATTAGAAGAGAACCGGGACGGTTAATACCGCTTCACGCCCCCTTCACTCTTCCTCGGTCTCCTCCTGAAATATATGCGCGCGAGGATGGTGACGGTCATAAGTCGAGCGCAACTGGTTGTCTGTGATGTGCGTGTAAATTTGTGTGGTGGAGATGTCGCTGTGGCCCAGGAGAGCTTGAACCGAGCGAGAATCTGCGCCGCGCTGCAAGAGATGAGTTGCGAAGCTGTGGCGCAGGGTGTGAGGCGAGATGTTCTTAAGACCTGCGCTCTCTGCATGGCGCTTGAGGATTGACCATGCGTTCTGTCTGGTCAGCCGCTTTCCCATGCTCGTCAGAAAAATCTGCGGTCTGGTTTCGTGTCCCATGCGCGCTCGCACGCCCCTGTACTGCTCCAGCCAGTGAATCGCGCTCTTGCCCAGTGGAACGCGCCGCTCCTTGCTCCCTTTCCCTCTACACGTAATCAAGCCTGATTCAAAATTCACGTCCGACATACGCAGCGAAATCATCTCTGAAACACGCAAGCCGGTCGCGTACATCAATTCGAGCATGGCGCGGTCGCGTATCCCTTCGGCTCTGGAAGCATCCGGGGCTTCCAGCAAGCGGTTCACCTCGTCTTCCGTCATGAACCTGGGCAGATAGGCCATGCGCTGCGGCGTGTCAAGATTTTCCGCCGGATGCTCTTTGATGTGCCCATCGATCATAAGGAAACGGAAGAATCCGCGCGCCGCGCTCACAGCGCGCGAGACCGAAGAGGGCGCTAACCCTTCGCGCGACAGTTGAGCTATCCACTGCCTCAAGTCCGGGCGCGACAATTCATCAGCACGCTTCCCCAGAGATTCTGCGAACGAGTTGAGACGCGCAAGGTCTCGCCCGTAGCTTTCCAGAGAGTTTGCCGACAACCCCCGCTCCACCTGTATGTAGGCGAGGAACTCTCGAACGAGGTCGCGCTTGCGTCTGTTTTCTGTAATCAAAGGCAAAGTCTAAAGAGAGTAAAAAAATTTGACAACCAACTTCAACGCGCCAGAGACAACCTGATAATAGCCCAGCCCTTGAAGTGATGGAAAGATACAATCGCAAAATAGTTCTAGTCCTGTAAGAATATTTGAAAATCTCGAATCAGAAATCTCAAATTTGAAATCTCAAATCTTCCAATCGTCCCTACGGGGCTAGAACTCTGTTCAAACCTTATTGCGGATACTTATAGCGGTTCTCACTTGAATGCGACTATTGCGACAAGGCGTTTCAGGCTATCTCTAACGTGATAATAGCTGAGCTTAACCTTTACCCTTGCGCTTTCTAATGCTCTTTCTTTCATTCCTTAACAAGTTCCCCGCTTCTTCGTCTTCTCCTTTGCTCCGGGCCTTGCTCCTGAATTCTTCTATAAGATGTGTAACCGAACCAGAGGCCATAGAAGATGAGCAGCAGGGCGAGGCTTGCGACGATTGCGCCCGTTGTTGATTCTGTGACTTTGCGAACGACTATGAAGAAATCGCCGCTCATGCCCAGCGCGAGCGGGACCATCGCTGCGATAAGCAGACGGCTGGCGATGCTGTGAAAATGCTCCGTGTCTTCGCCCTCTTCGACTATGCGATGGTAAGCCGCCGGAGCCATCAACAGTATGACGCTCAAGGCCATCAGGCACAGGCTGATGACGTGCACCGTCTTCGACGACTGCGGCAGTTTCTCGAAAGCCTGTTGAAGAAAGGTGGCGAACTGAAATCCCATGAGAGCCTGCGCGCCCGGCAGCACGACCCTGCATTCCGTCAGCACCTGTTCTATCTTATCCTTCAGCTTCGTCCCGCCTGTTTGCGAATCCCCCGAGCTTGCTTTCATCCTATCCTCCTTGCTCTTGCGCTTCTCCCTGCGCAGCGCTTCTATCCCGTACCAGAAGAGCAGCGCCGTCACAGTCACGCACGCGCCGAAGACTATCCCGGTCGTGTGGCCGTACATCATGTCCGTCACGACGTAAGCATCAATGCCGAAAGCGAGCGCGAAGGGCAAGAGCGCAAAACACATCACGCGAGTGATGAATTGATGAACGTCCGTGCTATCACGACCTTCCGCGACGATGCGGTGATACGCGCCCGGCCAGATCAGCAGCGCCGTTGCAATCAGCATCATCCCCAGGCCACACACCTTTAGAAACTGCGAAGGGTATGAAAGCTTTTCAAAGCCCGGCTCGAAGACGGAGCGGTACTGGAAGCCTACAAGAATCTGCGAGCCGAGCATGAGCATGCGCCCTTCGCCCAGCGCCGTCTTGATCTTATCCTTCAGCTTGACCATCGCTTCCCCTTGATCTTTGATTTGTGGCCTGGATTATACGCCCTGAGCGCAATGATCAGACATGAACGGACAAGTTTCTAATGAGAAATGTGAGGAATATTTTAGATTGCCGTAGTTATTCGCGGTCTGAGGGCGGGCGCGCACGGCTGTTCAACGTCCGGGAAAGAGCCGCGACCGAAGAAGACGTGCCACGCTACGCTTTTGAAGACGGGAAGGCGAGCAAGCGCGCAACCTACCTCTATCATCGCAGAGCTTTGAACGTAAGACAGCAAGCGGCGCATCCATATGCGCGACATGAAGCGCGAGCGAAAAAGATTGCCGCTGTAGTTTGCCAGCATTGATGGATTTTCAGTAGAAAGAGATTCGACGATGACGCGCGCGGCGTAGCTGGAAAGTCTCAGGCAAGGGTCTAGTCCGCCCGCCGTCAACGGCGAGACAGCGCCCGCCGCATCGCCTATGAGCAGTCCGCGCTCGCATCCTATTCTCTCAAGCACGCCGCCCACAGGAATGCGCCCGCCCCTACGCTCTATTCGCTCGCCCTTACTCAAATCCACGATCCTCGCAGCCAAAGTTAAGAATTCATCGAGCGCCGTTTGTGGAGAGAAACGCTCTGCGTATCCGCCTACGCCCACGTGAACCTCTTCGCCGTCGTGAACCAGCCACGCCAGATAACCCGGCGCGAGTCTTGGGTCAAGGAAACAATGAAAGCGCGGCTCGCCTTCGAGCGGCACATTCCTGAAAACATCTTCGACGCCGACTATCCACTCGCGGTTCTCGTCCAAGCCAAGGTCGCGCGCCACACGCGAGCGCGCACCGTCCGAGCCGACTACGAAACGCGCTGAAACCTTGAGCGCAGTTCGCCCGGACTCGAAACTAACTACAGAGCCTTGCGCGTCACCTTCGCACCCCACGTAACGCGCGCATGGAAACCATCGCGCGCCGTCCGCCACAGCCTCTTCCAGATACCGCATGTAAAGCTTTCCCATACGCCCTATGCGAAACTCGTCGTGCTGGCTCTCCAGTCTCAAAGCTTTTCGCGCAGGAGAGTAGAGCGTGACGTGTCGCACGGCCTGCCCCAGACAATCTTCCGGCAGGTCGAAATCCTCAAGCGAGCGGCGCACGAAGATGCCTGTGGTGTGAACGGATTCGTCCGGCGAGCGCTTGCGGTCTGCCAGAGCTACGCGCACGCCCTCCTTAGCCAGTAGCCTTGCGCACTGCAACCCGGCAAGCCCCGCGCCGACAATCACAACATCGAAATGTTCCATACTATTCTCTCTTCCCGAACTACATATCTCAGAACGGCGACTCGCCCTCGTAAGATTCCTGCGATCTTTGACAAGTCCACGACTGTATGGCCGAAGCATTTCTCTCAATGATGTGACCGGCCTTCGCACGCGCCCAATTCCATGTGCGCCAGTCGCCGCCTTGAAACGAGGCGCGGCGCGCCATCAATCTATTTGCAACCACGCACCGCCCGTCATCCGTCATGCGCGACATTCCATCCAGAAGCGGCGGCACTGCGTCGGCGCTGAGCGTCGTTGCGTAATTCACGTCGAAAAGGACGACCGCGTTGGCTTGATTCAGATTGGTGCGAACTATAAGAGCGTCGGGGTTTAGGAAGTTAAGAGCAGCCACCATAAGAAACGCCGCGACCATCGCGCCGCACGCGAAGCGCTCGCGCTGACCGCGCAGCACGGTCAACATGAACCACGCGAACACCAGCGCCAGCCAAGCCATGAAGGCGGTCGTGTAAAGACGCAACTCCGTCAGGCCGTATCCTTGCGTGTAGACTCTCATGCGACCCAGCGCCGAAGCCATGATGACGAAGACGAGCGCGACCTGCGCTCCGGCCAGGAATCGAAAGACGCGCTCGTGTGCAGGATTATCTTTCCGAAGCAGCCAGTGTGCGAGAAGCAGCAGGGGCAGAACCAACGCTGCGACCCATACAAGCTCGAAGAAGCCGCGCCGCGCGTACTCTGCGTATGTCAATCCGGGCGTTATGCGCGCAAGCTGCGAGCCGCCGAAGAAGTACCTGACCTGAACCAGCACGAAGCTTAAGAAAAGCGCGTCGAGCAGACCCAGCACCGTGCCTATCTCTATAATCCCCAGCGAGAGGCGACGCGCAGGTGTGGGCGTTTGCATATCCGCTTGACTGTACGCTTCGCTGCTCGCGGCTTGATTGTATGCCTGACTGCCTTTGCCTTCTTCATTCTCCTGCTTCTTATCAACCTTCGAAGAGTTTTGTCCTTCGCTGACCGTTGGCCCAACCGGAGTGCTCAGGTTGAGTGAGATGAAAGGCATACGGCTACGCGCTGTGTACGAGACCTCTTTTCCAACTAAAAGCCCGCGCAGGAATCCGCCCGTTATCCACGTGAAGAAGATGAAGAGGAAGATGTGCGAGAAAATTTTTCCTGAATCTATCTGAAGCGTCTTATTAACCAGATGCTCGAATACGGCGTCAGCCGCAACGAGCAGCGCGCCGAAGATTAGAAGCAGGGGAACTG
>DATHJK010000280.1:0-2060 GCA_035316225.1 Pyrinomonadaceae bacterium | reverse complement strand
CGTCAAGGGCGCAGACCCAGCCGCCACTGAAACTGATGCCGTTGTGGAACATGTTGTAAGTGATGTAATAGCCGTCGGGCCAGACGCTTAGTTTCGGGTAGTCGTTGAAATCCGAGTACTGGAAAGCATAAAGATTGTATGCTCCCAATGCGTCATTAGTTTTAGAGACGGCTACGCACTGGTAGTAGGGCGGGCCGCCCGTGACGGAGAACTGCGTCATGATCCAGCGGTTGTTAATCTTGTCGTACTGAGCGATGGGATCGCCGTCGTTATTGGTGCTGCACCTGCCTTGCGCGAAACCAGCCCACAGCGAATTGCCCGCGACCGGGCCTTTCAGCAGCACGCCGTCGCTCTTACGGTAAACGGCGAACGCCTCGTTGACCCACTGAACGTACTGGCCTGCGCCCAACGGAGCGTCCGCACCGACTGCGCCGTTAGTGTCGGGCGGGGCGGCGTTGACGTTGTAGTTCGGTATGCCCACGCCATCAAAGCTGGTAACGCCTGTGGTTGAAACCTGCGGGCCTGGCGCTGCCTGAACGGCTGAGGCTAATTCTGAGACCACTCTGGTCTGGCCTGCCGTTAGAGGCAAAGGCTTGACCGGGTGCTCTCTGTGCCGCTCGTTCCTGTCAGGCTCGTAAAGAGGCATGGCGACGACAGGGATTGACTCGCCTTGCTCCACCGCCCGGCTGTTGATGTCGGGGCCTCTTCTGCTTCTGCTCTGAACGTTGTCATTGTCTTGGGCAGAACTTTTACCGTACAGGACGAACCCGCTGACGGTGAGAGAAATGAGTAAAAGGTAAGTAACTCTTTTCATGTATCCTCCAGGGTGATTGGTTGGTGAGTAGAGGAGCCAAGCGAGGGCATCCTCTGTAAAAGAAATAATTGCTGATGTGAACAGTTAATCACGTACCGAAGCAACTTAATGTTAAGAGCGGTTGAGGTTCTCGTAACGTGAGCGATTCAGTTACTACCGAACTTCGTATTTAATTTCAAAAAAGATGCCTTTTTTAGAGCGCGGACGCTGCTATGAGTGGGAGGTGGCCAGACAGTATAGACACAGTTATAGTTAGAACACAAGATCGAGATGGATGCTTTTCAAACTGCTTCTAAAGAAAATCCTCGACCTAAGTTCGCCTCTCGAACAAACGGCGGATCATCTGCGGCAATAATAGAGAGGTTTGCAGCGGGTTGCCTGTGGCGAAGCGGCGCGCGAAGCCACGGAAAAGTTTTGCGGCGTGCGGCGTATAGCTGAACCACCAGAAGTCCGGGATGAATGAGAATCGGTTGACGTGAACATGCTGCGGCGTGACGAGTTCCAGAAGGCCCATGCGACCGTGCGTTCTGCCAAGCCCGCTCTGCTTAACACCGCCCCAGGGCGTTTGAGCTATGCCGTGAGTGTAAAGAACTTCGTTGACCATCACGGTGCCCGCCTCTATCTGCTCTGCTATGCGGCGACCACGCGCAACATCCTTCGTCCACACGCTCGCCGTCAATCCGAAAGGGCTATCATTCGCTAACCTGATGGCCTCGTCTTCCGATTTGAAAGTCATGATAGGAAGCACCGGGCCAAAAGTCTCGTCGCGCATCACGAGCATACTGTGATCCACGTCAACCAGCACGGTCGGCTCATAGAAAGAGCCTTTGAGTGTTTCATTCCTTCGCCCGCCTGTGAGAAGACGAGCGCCGCGCGCAACTGCGTCTAGCACATGCTCTTCAACCGTGCGAAGCTGCCGCTCGCTGGACATCGCGCCTATGTCAGTGGTCGCATGCGTGCCAATGTCCTGATGAAGAGATTTAACCATCTCGACAACGCGGGGTGTGAATTTCTCGGAAACGCTTTCATGCACGTAGCAGCGCTCGACCGAAGCGCACGCCTGCCCCGCGTTTGCGAGCGCGCCCCAGACGGCGGCAGTCGCAGACGCTTCAAGTGGCGCGTCCTCCATCACTATCATAGGGTCTTTGCCGCCAAGCTCCAGAACAACCGGCGTTAAATTTCGCGCAGCCGCTTCCGCAACGCGCACGCCCGTCTGGACGCTCCCCGTGAACATGATCTTGTCCGG
>DATHJK010000279.1:0-19858 GCA_035316225.1 Pyrinomonadaceae bacterium | reverse complement strand
TGTCTCTATTTTCCTGTTAGACCCGTTAGACTTTCCTGATTAAATCGCCGACTCGAATCACGCCAGCCCGAACGACCCTGGCATTGATGCCGCGCAGATGAAGCTCTCTTCCCACAGGTGAATTGACAAACTTCATCGCATCCAGCCCGAAGCGCGCAACAAATTTTTTGCAGCCGGTGTGCGGCTGCGGAGTGACTTCGATCACGGCAGAGCCTAGCGCCAGTTGCGTTCCCGCAGGCAAATTTTCAGCGCTCAAATCCATGTCTATGTAAAGCTGGTCTCCGGCCAACTGCCAGCGATCTTTATCTTGCGCCACAAGATCAATGACGCGCGCATTCATTATGTTGAGTTGCGTTTCAGGATGCGAAGACCCATCCGATGTACGAGAACTCCCGCGCAATCTCCAGCTGTCGCCCGCCAGACCTTCCATTAGATTAAGCTCGCCCTCTTCCAAAACTTCACGCTCATCTATCCGAGGCCGTCTCACAATAAGCTTCAGCACACCTTCGTCTCTGGGCGACCGGCGAATCTCATCCAACCCCGCTTCAAGCTCGACACTCCTCAAATGCTTCACATCCACCTCATCAATCTCCTTTCTACTAAAGCGCTACAGGCGCGTTGGTCGTGATTGAGAATTTATGATTGCTGTTTGAGATAGAGAAAAGGCTCAACCTTTATAGCCCTTTTACGAACTGCTAATCGTTCATCATAAACTGTGAATCACCACCGGTTAATCCTGCGGCACAGCCATGTCCATAGATAATTTCCACGAACCATCCCTTTGCCGTTTCCAAACCGTGACATACCGCCCTTCGTCCGTGGCCGCCTTACCTTTCTCTGTGTACTCATACTTATACTTTCCGGTCTCGTAAGCCGTATCGCCGTCCAACCATACATTCACGGTAGTCACTGTTACTTTAACGCCCGGATCGACGCTCTGCATTGCTGCTCTTTGACGCTCCATGATTTGCTGGCGACCCTTGAAAACCTTGCCATTACTAGAGAGTTGGACGCCATCGTCGGCGAAGATGGCGGCGACCATCGCCGCGTCGCCTTTCCGCCAGCCTTCAATCCACTGCCTGTTCCCACTATCAATAGCGCGCCTTACATCCGCCAGCGCCTCAGTCCCGCTCGGAACAGCCGTCTGGTTTTGGGTTCGGCCAAAAACAACGGACACAACCATAACGGCGACACCCATCCCGATAAGAATTTGTTTCATGTTTTAATCTTCCCTTAGATTCATATCAGCTAAGCGTTCGTACAACATGAGCAGACGAACCCCCGAATCAACCCGCGCCGAGTGTAAGATATTTAGCTTTCAACGCACCATACAAGCACGAAAGCGATGCTATCAATACGTCGGGTTGAGTAAATCAATCTTTGGCCTAAAAAGCAGGTGGGCCAACAATACGTTGCTGCTGGAGTCAATCGTCTGTCGGCCACTTCTATTCTTTCGGACTTTTGAGCCAAAGCAAATGAGTTGTTAGGCGCGCCATGAGATATACCACGCCCACTTCGTTATGAAATTTCGGTTAACATTTCAGCCGCCGTGACAATGCGAATATCTTGATATTTTTTCAAGTCCAGCAGGTGGCTATCCCCTGACACAATTACTTCACTATGAGCAGCAACAGCGCAGGCTAAAACGGCATCATCATCAGGATCGGCCAGAATGACAGGCTCAATCTCTGCCGGTTCAATGACAGAAGCCAGAGCCGCATAACCCAAAACCAAATCCTTTGGCACAACACCAGCAGAAGCAAGCCGAGCAGCAAATTTTTCACGGTTCAGAACATCTTCCAACTCTGCGAGCAAGACAGCAGTGGTGAACAAATTGATGTCACCTGCGCGAGCGGCATCCAGGATTCGACGGGGATTGCCTCGCCACAGCAGACCGGAAACTATGATGTTGGTATCAGCGATGACTCGCATCACTTGTGCGGCGTGAGAGGCGAGCAGCTTCGATTTCAGCCTCTACTTCAGATTCCGTAAGCGGCGGCATATCCAGATTCGCTAAACGATCTGCCGCCTCAAATAATTGGTTGACACGACGACGGCAGATTTCCTCACGAAGTAAGGCTTCAATAGCTTCAGGCGTCAATAGTCCGCTGGCTTCGGCTTCACGCGCCAAACTATCAGGTAAGGTTAATTTGAGTTCGGTGGACAAATTTATAGCCTCCTCTGAAATTCGATCCTAAGCTACCTCATAACTGTCGTTCGCGTCCACAGCGCGAGCGCCGAACGCTCGAATTAACCTGGTAGGAAGCATTGTATCAAGCATTCAAGTTGTCGGATGAAAAGCAAGCTGATTCCGCTCCGGTTGAATGAGTTGCTAGGAGTATCGTTATGGATTACTTCAACACCTTCTCTAATCTCTTTACGAAATCCTCTAAAGTAATCCCTATAGCCTGACATACTTCCCGAACCTCCAACACGTCAAGCCGCCGTTGACCACTTTCATATCTTGAAACATATGCTTGGTCTTTTCCGATACGTGCGGCTAGCTCAGTCTGTGTCATGCCAGCTTCGACTCTCATTCCACGCAGGAGGGTGACCATGCGGTCACGCTGAGCAAGGTAAACTTTCTTCTTCATCCGCCATGTTATATGAACATATTGACGGATATGCAAAATTGACATATTATTTATATGCGGAATTCACATAATAGTCAGAGGAAGATGAACCATCAGATTGAAGACCTGCTCGCAGATGATGAGACGCGGGCTGCGATTCTTGAGCCTGCTTTGTGTCAGGATACAACCGCCGTCGAATGTTTAGCCCACCTTCTGTTCACGATTAAGAGAGCAATCGACAGTGGGGCGGAAGGAGCAGCACAAGCAAGCAAAACATTACTCAAAGGTATCGAGCTAATCTATCTTCATACCTCCACCCATAAATCTGCGGTCAAGCTATACGTTCTCTCCTTAGAAGGAAAATTGAAGCCCCAAGACGAGCCACTTAATCTCGTCAATGCAGCTATTGAAAGAGGGAACAGTCGCGCGCGCTAACCAGTGCATGCGTTGAGTCCATACACTTGACGCTGATGAATTGAGACGCCTCGAGCATACAGCATTCAACCTAATTTCCAAATTGAAGATGAAAGAGATGCTATCAAGCTAGCAGGTTGGAAAGTGTTGTTGGGCTGCGCATTGTAGAAATTGTTGCCATATTAGTCTCTAGTCATTTCCCCATATACTTCACAGGGACTTGGCAGCAATGCTCTAATGCGCCCTGATAGACCAAGTCTTAGTAACTTTTTTTGATCACTATCTATTAGTAATATATCACTTTCACCTAAATTGAACCTGTGTAATGCGTGCTGCGCCATATTCTGATTTCTACGCACATAGGTTTCCAGCTTATGCCGCTCTTCCAAATATTGATTTGCTAAATCTAAAAGATAACGTGCCGCTGCCAAGTGAGATCCGGCAAACTTCTGGGAGTTTGCTACTTTCTTTACGAGATCGATCAGAGCAGAAATCTCGCGACTGCCATCTACTAACTTCGCAAGTATCTCATTATGCAGTTCCACTACATCGGCGTAATACTGTCCACGCTGGCGCTTACGATAGAAGTCAGCGCAATCAATCGATGCGCTTATTATAAAATCGGCAAACGCAATGGCTTTCAGTCGAGTCGATGCCAAATCAGCGTAAAACAGTCCAAGTTCTTCTAAATTGTATCCTGCTTCAATAGCTATCAAACCTGCGATTTTCACCAAATCGCCTTTATAATAGACCTTAAGAAATTGACTCAAATCAGTATCACGAATAAACGCTTCATAAAGATAGTCGGATTCATTTTCAAATTCACTAAGCGGAAGTTGGAAAGGAAGTTCTGACTGAATCTGCTCGTAAATGGGTCTCAGATCAATCTGGTATACGCTTTTTAATCGGGCAGCCTCTTGTGCTGCCTCCTCTCTCAATGTTGTGGTTGCCGCTGTGTATTTACTGCTCCATCGCTGAAAAAGCTGTCGTTCTTGTGAACGATATATGATTTGGCCGCGGTAGGTATTGTTACCCATCAAGGTGAATATCTGGTCATTAGTATATTTGATTATCTGTCCCTGTCTATATGCCTTTTGGATGTCTCGGCAGAGTTCGATATTCGCTTGTAAAAAAGCTTTGTGGCTGGAGAAGAAATGGGCTAAATCAGAGTTGGACGTGAATCGTTCTAGCTCATCAGAAGTATCAGCCATTTGCTCATAAATAGTAATTGCCGTTGTCCAATCTCCTACGTTTGTGGATTGAAGAACCGTAAGATTATGATTCATTGCAATGGAGTGCAATCGTAAGAGAAACAATATCTCAAATTTCGTGACACGCTTTTCGTCATGGTCAGCAATATTAAATCTAACTTGCTGATCAAGTCTCGCTGTTGTCAATTCGTGGTTTTCTCTGTAGCGCGACGAGTGGCGCAGAGAAAAGGCGGGCGACATCCTTGTATCGCCAAACGCTACTATTACTAATAGCGATTGAAGCAGTGCCAAATAACTTAATGCTATAAAGCTCTTTTTTAAGAGATTAATAGTATGGTGATACATATATACTCCTTATTTGACCATTGCCTGAGGATAGGCACAGGCTCTATTCATTCTCCGAAATCAGGTCACGCGCCCAACGATGGCTCAACAAGTTACAAACCAAGCTCAGTTCGACCAACGACTGTTTAGCCGAGAATGAATAGACCCTGGGATAGGCAGCCCAACTATGAATTATATAGCAAATCTTTCCGTATAATTCCGTTATTTGAAGTTTTATGGGTAAGCGTTCGAAATATTAAATCCTACTCTTCACTGCTGCCGGACGCGCCTTGATTGCTAGTGCCGTTGTATTGCTGTAGCTTGCGGTAGAGGGTCTTGCGGCCTATGCCGAGGGCGCGTGCGGCGCGTGTCTTGTCGCCTGCCGTGTAGTCCAGTGTGGCCTCGATGGCATGGCGCTCTATGTCGTCCATTGTTGAGGGGACGCTGAGTTGGAGTGTGACGGCGCGGCCTTCGTTGGCTGCCTGCGCGCGTTCGCCGCGAAGACGTGAGCGTTCTTCCAGAATACTGCGGCTTATGGCTTCGGGCAGGTCGTCTAGTTCTATCTGGCGTCCCGAAGCGATGATGACGGCGCGCTCCACAGCGTTCTCAAGCTCGCGCACGTTGCCCGGCCAGTCATAGCTAATCAACGCTTGCAGCGCGTCCTTAGAGATACCTGCGACGAAGCGCCCTGTCTTCTGCTTGTAGTGCTCAAGGAAATGTATGACGAGCGTGTGAATGTCTTCGGGGCGCTCGCGCAATGCGGGCAGGCGTATGGGGAAGACAGAGAGACGATAGAAGAGATCGCGGCGGAACGAGCCGAGTTCTGCTGCGCGCTCAAGATCAACGTTCGACGCTGCGATGACGCGCACGTCCGTCTTCAAAACTTCACTGCCGCCTACGCGCGTGAACTCGCCGTCCTGCAACACGCGCAGTAGACGAACTTGAGCAGACAAGCTCATCTCGCCTATCTCGTCAAGAAAAAGAGTTCCACCGTTGGCCTCCTCGAAACGTCCCTGTCGCCTCGCGCGCGCATCTGTGAACGCGCCTTTTTCATGTCCGAACAGCTCGCTCTCTAAAAGCGTTTCGGGAATCGCGCCGCAGTTCAGTTTGATGTACGGCATATCTTCGCGCCCCGAATTGTAGTGAATCAGATTCGCAAGAAGCTCCTTGCCCGTGCCAGACTCGCCCTGAATGAGAACGGAAGTTTGCGTGTCCGCCACGCTCAGCGCCAGTTCAATCGCGCGGCGAATTGCGGGGGCTTGACCGATGATTCGCGCTTCGCCGTATCGCTCATGCAGAGCCGAGCGCAGGCGCATCACTTCCGTCGAAAGCTGGTCGCGCTCAAGCGCAGTTCCAATCTGGTCGGCTATGCCTTCGACCAGCGCGACTTCGTGATCGTCAAAGCCTTCGCGCGGCTCGCTCCACACCAGACCTAAGAACCCAAAAGTCTGCCCGCCTATGCGCACGGGAGCGACGAGCGCGGCTCGGCCTCCAAGCACCTGGTTGAACATGAAGCGAAGTGGGAAAGGAAGCGCAGTGTCCAGCAATCGTAGAGTTTTACCCTGACCGAGCAAGTCCATCATCCCAGGGTATTCGGTGATGTCCAGAGACTTGCCGTGCGATTCAATCAACCCGCGAACGGAATCTATCGCGGCGTGCGGTGCTGCTCTGAACCCCGCCAGGCTAATCTTCCCGCCGGAGGGGTCTAACACGCCGAGCGCGCAGTAGTCAGCGACTACGAGCGCGAGCGCACGCTCAAGAACGAGCGATGTCACATCATTAAACTCTGAACGGGCGTTCAGCGCGTTAGCAATCTCAAGGAGCGCGCGTGTCTTCTCGGCCTCCTTCTGCTCGTCCGTGTAGAGCCGCGTGTACTGGTAGCCGATTGCGAGTTGCCGCGCGATTGATTGTAGAAACGCAACCTCTTCGTCGTGCCAACGGCGCGGCGCTTTCGTCGTGTGCAATCCCACAAGTCCCAGAACTTTTCCGCGCAGCATAACGGGCACGACCAGAAGCGAGCGCGTACCCAAGCTGTCGGCGAGGAATCGAACTTTCTGATCCAGCCCCGGCGCGCTGGTGTCGTCCAGGCGAATTGGCTTCGTCAGGTCAACATTCCCTGCAAGCTCGTTGAAATCCAGAGGGAGCGCAACGCCCATGCTCGAAGGCACATCATCGGAGGCGCGCCACTCGTGGCTGATGCGAAGCTCGCTCCCCGAAGTGAGTTGTATCACGTCGCAACGGTCTGCATTCGTCATACGCCCCAGTTCGGAGACGACCGCCTGAAGAAATCTGTCCAGGTCAATCGTTGAGGGAAGCTCCATCGCAAGGCGCTCGATAATGGCCTCGCGCGCCTCGTGCATCTTCACCTTCTGCTCAAGCGACAAAGACTCTGCCGTGCTCGTGGAAAAATTAAGCGACATCTTGAAATAAATGGGAGCGTCCGGGCGCCGATCTTTTCGGCGAGAGAGTTAACCGAGATAGCTTCGGCCCGACATCCTGCTCGAGCTTTCTGAAATCATAAGCTAAAGCATTAAAAATGCAAAAGGCAAAAGCGAAGAAGGGATTCAACCTTCTTCGCTTTTGCCTTTTAACTTTTGCCTTTTGCCTTATCTGGTCAACTGCGCAACCTGCGGGAGAAGATTGAACTCTACGCGCGCCTGCTCCGGCTCCAGAATAGGATGAAAGGTCTTTCCGTAGCGAGCGGTGATGACGCGCACGTAATCCTGCGTTTCAGCGAACGGCGGGATGCCTGCGTACCTATCAACCGAACCCTCGCCTGCGTTGTAAGCTGCGAGCGCAAGCGAAACGTCGCCGTTGAACCTCTTCAGCAGCCAGCGCAGATACTTGGTGCCTGCGTTAACGTTCGATGCTTCGTCATTTCCGTCCGTGCAACCGAAGCGACGAGCCGTCGCGGGCATCAACTGCATCAAGCCCTGCGCGCCAACCTGCGATCTGGCCTGCGGCTTGTACTTGGACTCTTTCCAGATAACGGCGTGAACAAGGCGCGGGTCAACACCGTAGCGCTCGGCTGTGTGGAAGATAATTAAATCAAGATCGTGATCGCCGGATGAAGGTATGTCCGCTGGGATGAAATCATCGTCAACCGTAGCGGCATCGGCCTGCGCTGCCAGAGCCGCAGGCGCGAATGCGCGGTTGAAGAAGAAGCCCGTCAGGTTCGTGAAGAAGAACAGGGCAATGATTGCCACGGGCGCGAATTTGAAAGAACGAAACAGGGGTATTAATCGGGGAAACTTCATACTCATCAACTCTCCATGTGAGCTATGACCCTTCGGTCATCGATCTGCGTTTTACCTGGCTAGCGCAGAAGGTTGGGGGCTACGCATGGCGCTGATGACCTGTATCAAAGAACAGACCATCGAACAGCAATACTAAGATGGAAGAAGTTGCGGTTCGGTTGTATCCGGTGAACAAAATAGATGCAGTTAAGTCCTTGTACTGTATGTATTTAGACCGAACGCCGCTAAGCGCGGTAATAGTTAGACTTCACTCAAATTCGTTCATCTTGAAAGTCAACTTACAGGTGGTCGAGAATCGAAACGTACCGAAGAGCTACGAATAATTTTTCGATAAAAATTATTTTTATGTTGTGTATCAGATGATGCCAACGATTTAGCAATTTGAGCATCATAGGTTTGTAATGAATGGTTGCGAGCATTTTGAACGCTCCAGTATAATCTCTCTTTGAAAAACAGTTTCATCCTATAAGAAAGTAAGAAAACAGTTATGCCCATATATGAGTATGAATGTAAGAAATGTGGTGCGCGCACGGAAGTGATGCAGAAGATGGCGGACAAGCCGCTCTCTAAATGTCCCAAATGCAAAGGACGACTTGAAAAGCTGCTGTCTGCTGCTGCAATTCAGTTTAAAGGAGCGGGCTGGTACGTGACCGATTACGCAGCCAAGAAGGGCGAGAGTAAAGAAGAGAAGAGCGCTTCAGAGGAGAAGCAGAACGCATCACCGGACAGTTCAACGAGCGCGAGTCCCGCCGCATCTAAAGAGGGTGCAAAAGAAGGTGGGAAGAAAAGTTCTACAACAGCAACTGGTGATTGATTTGCGCAAAGCGGAACTTAAATTTAAGAGAGCAAAGATAAGGAGTAAGCTTCGCCTGCTTTTTCTCTTCTCCCTTTTCTCCTTTGCCATCATCATGGCGATGGGGCAGGCAGGGCGTCGGCCTAACACAGAAGGACAGAGCGGTGTTTTAATGAGCGTCACGGCCACGCGCGAAGACAATTCGACCGGGCCTGTAACCATCAACCAGATCGCTATCTTCGAGAACGGCATAGAGCAGACAATCAAAAATTTCTCGCCCGACCCGTCGCCGGCGCGCATAGTTCTTCTCGTTGACAACTCGCAGACGGTGCGCGCCGACGTTGAAAAACTGGAAGAGGCTGCGCGCGAATTCGCCTATGAGATTTATGAAGGCGACCAATTGCTCATAGTCGGCTACGACGAGCAGGCGGAGATAGTCGCAGACTGGACTGACGATGCGAAGAAGATTGAAGAGTCGTTGAAGACTTTCAGGAAGAAGGGCGAGCCGCACCTGTTCGATGCTCTGAAGGCTGTAGTTGAAGAAGCCCTTCGTCCAATCTCAGGCACGACGCAGAAGCGGGTGATAGTCGTCATAGGCGACGGCCTTGATCGCGGCAGCAGCACACACTTCGAGGATATTTTGGGCGAGTTGCAGAAGCAGGACATCACCGTCTACGCCGTGCAGTTGCCCGATAGGACTGGCGGAGCGCTTCGACGTGAGCAGCCGAAACCGAATCAGGTGATAGCGAAAATAACTGAAGGCACGGGCGGTCTGGTCTTTCCGATTGAAGAGCCGCGCGCAGCCGCCAGCGCCATCTGCGACGAACTGCGAAAGAACCGCTACACGCTCGCTTACGTACCCACCAACATCATTGCAGGTCAAGCGCGCCGACTGCTCATCACAGCCGACACCGGAATAAGAGTACGCGCCAGAACGATGCAGCCTTAGAAGACAGTGATAAGTGATGAGTGATAAGTGATAAGAGAAGACTGGTTCTTTCTTATCACTTATCACTCATCACTATTCACTTATTACTTTCTTCTTGAGTAGAAATAGAACATCACGGACATGATGAGGACGAGCAGGGCTTCCATGAAGATGAAGAAGCGCAGGCCGAAGTTTCCGTTCTCGTCGTGCGAGTCCTGGTAGAGAACTATAGTTCCGAAGGCGAAGCCTACGCCGAACCAGATAAGTTGACGCTTAGTGTCCCACACCTGCCAGAATTACCCTCTGTAAAGAGAATTTGCGAAAGACTTAGAACAGCTAACAAAGCTTCAGATACTTGATAAAGCTCCGGAGGAATCCGAGACGATTCTATCCCGCTAATATTGTTCTGTTAGGCGCTCTTAGTTTAGCAGGTGCGATAGCCAGTGCATCATGTTGAGCGCTAGCTGGCGATTGTCTATGCCCGGTCGGTTCATGCCGAACTTCATGTGCTGCTGTCCCACGATTTGAGCCGAGAGCATCCCGGCTTCGCCCATGACAATCACGCGCCCCTTGCCGAACTTCATGGCTATACCTTGCGCTCTTCCGGCGGCAGAGACAGAGTGCTGGTTATCGCCCGGAGCAACATCCTGCGCCGTGTCTGCAAGTCGCATGAAAGCAACGCTGCCCGCAGGCCCTCTGAGCGATTGGCCTGTGAAGGCTATCACTTTGTTGACGCGCTCCTGTGCGTTGCGCCCTTCAGTAACTGGATGAGAAGCCAGACGCCCGCTCTCGCGCGTGTAAACGATGAATCCGCGATTTCCTGACTCTGCGTCGAAGTTCTGCTGGTCAACGGTGTAAGCCTTGCTCATGTCAACGTCGAAGCGCTTCGCCAGTATTTGATTGGCTGAACCCATCGGCGCGTGATCCGCTATGAGCAGGAGCGAGCCGCCCGCCCGCACCCAATCTCTGACAGCATCGCACTCTTCATCTGTGAACGCAGGATTGCTGGCTGTTGGGGCGTTCATGGCCTCTGCGCCGAGCGCGTTAGAGATAACCAGAACCTTATAACCTTGCAAACTCTCTCGCGTGAACTTCTGCTTGTTGGGCACAACCTCATAGCCGTCGTTCGTGATGAGGTCTGCGAAAGGCTTATAGCGACCGCTCGCCGTGTGAAAATTGTTGTGAGCTTCGTCGAACAGAATTTTCGGATGCTTCTTCTTCGTATAAGCCGGATGAGCCACGCTCGCATCAAAATCCGGGTCTGCCATCTGACCGCCGCCCTGCTGTTGTCTTGGAAGCGCTGGCATCTCGCCGTTGCGAGTAAGACGGAAAATTCCTTCACCAACTTTTCGACCTCCTGAAAAAGCCTCCGCAGTGCCGTTCAGTTGCTCGCCCGCGAACGTACCTTTGAATTTGACCAGCGTGCTTCCCAGACTTCCCGTAAAAGAGATTTCAGAACCGTTGACCTGAACCTCCCCGACCACAGGCTCTACCTCCTGCCCCTCCAACCGCATCTTCATCGCCGCCTGCCACTGTGAGCCGTTGCGCGTTAGACTTATCTCAAGCCCGCCCGGCCCCTCGTCGGTCTGCATAGGCCCAGCCCATCTGCCGCCGAAATCCTGCGCGAGTGCTGAGGGTATAAAGCAGAGAATTAGAAATAGGGAGAGAAGGAAAGAGAAAGGTCTGCGCATTTCGATCAAAGCTCCTTGGATGGATTTAGAGAGACTTGAAGACGAGCAAAGGTGAATACGCCGTCTATGCTGTATGAGTTTCAGTTAGTTTGTGTGGGCGAAAAAAACAGGGATGAGGCATGAAGGCGGAAGGATGAAAGAGTGATGACTCAACTTGAATAGCTCGTCTTTCATCCTTCCCAGTTGCCTTTCCAGCTTCCTGTGGTTTTCTATACGCGGTCAAGAGTTCTCAAGCGCTCCGCCGCAAGATTGAGCGTCTCATCCTTTTTGCAGAAGCAGAAGCGAACCTGCTGCGCGCCCAACTCCGGTCGGCTGTAAAAACTTGAGCCGGGGACACAGGCGACGCCCACGTTGCGAATCAGGTGGCGCGTGAACTCAACGTCGTCGCTAAAGCCAAAGGCGCTGATGTCCGTCATGATGTAGTAAGCGCCGTCCGGGCTGAAAGTCTTGAAGCCCGCCTGCTCCAGCACGGGAAGAAGCAGATCGCGCCGGTGCTCGTAATCCTTTTGCAGCCGGTCGTAGTATTCAGGTGGGAGTTTCAGTGCGTAAGCGCCTGCCGATTGAAGCGGCGCGGCTGCGCCTACGGTCAGAAAATCGTGAACCTTGCGAATAGCGCCCGTAACTTCGGGCGGAGCGATACAGTATCCAACACGCCAGCCCGTCACCGAATAGGTCTTAGACATCGAATTCACAATCACTGTGCGCTCGCGCATTCCTTCTATCTGCGCCATAGAGATGTGACCGATCTCTGCGCCTTCGCGTGGATAAAGAATGTGCTCGTAAATCTCATCTGTGAAGCAGAGCGCGTCGAACTCCTTGCACAATGAAGCGATGAACTCCATCTCGTCGCGCGTGAAAACTTTTCCGGTAGGATTGTTCGGATTGCAGATGATGATGGCTTTGGTCTTTTCATTGAAGGCTGCGCGCAACTCGTCTCTATCAAACGTCCAGTGGGGCGCGCGAAGAGGAATGTAACGAGGCTTCGCATCCGAGAGAATAGCGTCCGGCGCGTAGTTCTCATAAAAAGGCTCGAAGACGATGACCTCTTCGCCAGGATCAACCGTAGCCATCATCGCCGCTATCATCCCTTCGGTCGAGCCGCACGTGACCGTAACTTCAGTCTCAGGATTAATCTCCAGTCCCAGATACCACTTCGTTTTCTCTGCAATGGCCTCGCGGAAATCCCTAGCCCCCCACGTTATCGCATACTGGTTCACGTTATCCTCTATCGCCTGCATAGCCACGCGCTTAATATCTTCGGGAGCAGCAAAGTCTGGAAATCCCTGCGAGAGATTCACTGCCCCGTGCTTCAGTGCCTCGCGCGTCATCTCGCGTATGACCGATTCCGTGAACAGGCTTGCTTTGTGCGAAACGTAGCGATGTTTTGTTGGTGCGGGTGATGTCATTCAAGCCAACTCTCTAAATACAATTAATCATGGAACGCCTCAAGATGCTCTCATAAAGAGCACGGGCATGACAACAGGGTAAGCATGATTGTTACGGCGTTGCTTGCTCGGCTGCCTGCTGTTTCAGTTGATCGAGGATTGAGCGGATGGCGGGCGCGAGCGGGCCGTCGGGCGCAAGCTCAAGATATTTTTCGTAAGCTGAGACGGCCTCACGATACTTCTGTAATTTTTCATAGACTGCGCCGAGCAGTTGGTAGATGACGGGTTCTGTGTCTGAAAGCTGAGCGATGGCCGCGCGGTATTCTGCGGCGGCCTGATCAAGCTGGCCTTTGTCTTCGTAGACGCGCGCCAGTCCTGTGTGCGCTTCGGGCTGAAAGCCGTGGGCTTCGCGTATCGCGCGTTGAAAAGATTCTATGGCGCGATCCTCGAAGGCCATCTCGCGCAGGATGCGCCCTTCGACGGCAGAAGCTTCCGGGTAGATGGGGCGCGTCGCGCGTGCTTCTTCTATCTCCGCTAGAGCGGATTTGTAATCGCTCATGTCCATGAGAAGACGAGCGAGACCGAGATGAGCAGCGGGGAAATCAGAGCGAAGCTGAAGCGCGCGACGATAAAGCTCTGCTGCCTGATTGCGTGTCTCGTCATCTCTGGCGCGCTCGCGTGCTTCTTCAGCTTTTTGAAAATTTAACTCCGCTTCATCGGTCGTGCGCGCGAGTTTCACGCTAATGAGTCCGCGCTCGGTCGCAAGTACCGGCAGCGTCCTTTCAGAAAAGCCGCTCGCGCGCACTCGCAGAGTGTGGCGGCCAGCCGAAACATTTTTAATAACGAGCTTGCCGGATTCGCCCGTAAGCCCGCGTCTTAGTTCGTCCAGCCAGACGATTGCGGACGGTTCTGTCTGAACAGTGATTGATTTCGCGCTCGTTTGTGAGCGGGCTATTGGCCTCGTTCGCCTCTGTGCAAAGGTGTCGGAAGCCATAGAAGAGATTAGAGCGAAGAATGCGAAGAGCAGGGAGAGAGTAGGTTTGATTCTGAAAGCGTTGCGATTTCTCATGATTGGAAGTCTCCCTAAAAAGTTTTCTCGCATGAATCTCAGAGATTGAAACCAAGCCGGGTTTCAATCTCTGAGATTCATGCGAGACGCGCGACGGATGCCTGAAACGCCTAAACTCTAATCTTCCTCTTCTTCTCCGCTTACGCGGCGCGGGCGCGTGTTCTGGTTAGCAGGCTGGACTGCGGGCGCGTTGCTCGGTCTCGGAGTATTAACTGCACGTGTGCCGACTTCCGGGCGAAAATGCCCCTGCTCATCATATATCCTGCGGTATTGAAGCGTGTTGCGAACCACGCCCTGCACGTAGCCGCGCGTTTCGCGGAACGGGATAGCTTCGACCCAATCATCCAAATCCGAGGGAAGGCTAGTGCGCCACTGTACTACGCGCGCAGGCCCTGCATTGTACGCGGCTGCTACGTATTCTATGCGCCCGTACTTGTCCAGTTGATCTCGAAAATATGCCGTGCCCAGTTGGATGTTCAGTCTGGGTTCGTACAGCGATTCGATAGTGATGTCGCGGTTGACGCCGTACTTCAAAGCTGTGAGCCTGCCTGTGGGAACTAATAGCTGCATCAATCCATAAGCGTTGGCATTGGAGCGTGCGCGCGGGTTGAAGACCGATTCCTGACGAATGAGTCCGGCGACCTGATAGGGGTCAAGGTTTCGAGCGCGCGATTCCTGCGTGATGATGTCCCAGTATGAGAGCGGATAAAATATGTCCCACTCTTCGCTGGTCAACTCTTCAACTCTCATCTGCGCGTAATCCGGATAGCTGCGCTTCATTATGTTGAATGCTTGCAGGTTGTCTTCGCTCAGGCGATAGATGCGAGCCATTGCCAGATTGATGCGCGGGCTATTTGGCGCAGACTGTGAAGCCGCGTTCAACTCTTCGAGTGCCCAGTCGTTTGCGCCTATGTTCGAGAGTTGATCCGCTTTCGTGATTCTCTCGTCTTCCCTTTGTCCCGCGTTCTCTTCTGCGAAGCTCACGGTTTGAAGGTTCTGGACGGCGCGACCGATTAAGGAATCCGGCGCAAAGTTACTCTGCGAAGCCGTGCCGTTTCGATTCATCACGTCCAGACGTTGCTTGGACAGGTAGCCGTACCAGTTCGCAGAGTAGCGAGATTGCATGGCCTGATAGATGGCGCGCGCTTCCGCCAGTTTTCCAACACGCTCTGTATCACGCGCAGCCCAGTATCCGGCGCGGCCACGATTATCCGTGTTCTTGCCAGCGTAATCCGCAAGATGCTCTACGAGCAGACGCGACGATTCCTGATAATTCTTCGCTTCGTGTGCAGCCCAGGCAATCTCGAATTGCGCCTGAGCTACATCGGCGTTGCCCGGATAGGCGCTGACGGCTGAGCGAAAGAAGGAGAGCGCGTCCGTGTCATTCTTCGCGTCGCGCGCAATCTGTCCCGCTGCGACGATTGCGCGCGGCGTCCAGTTGCTTTGCGGAAAGAGGCGGCGCATCTCGTCCGTTGTGCTGTGAGCCTGCGCCCACTGCTTCGCTCTGGCGTAAGTTTGCGCAAGATAGTAGAGAGCTTCCGCGCGAGTCTCGCCCGCGCCCGTCGGCACACTCGTGAGTGCAGCCACAGCGTCGGGCGTGCGCTTGGCGTTGAAAGCCGAGATACCGCGATGAAGCTGCATCTGGGCGTTCGAGGTATTGGGGAAACGCTCGAAGGCAGCAGAGTAAGCGCTGAGAGCCGCATCGTATCTTTTGGCCTCGAAAAGTTTTTCTGCGCGCGTAATGGCTTCTTCAGTGGTCGCAGGCGCGGGCGTGGAATTCAGGCGCGTAATGGCGGCTTCTGCGTCCGCAGCCTCGCTCGAAGCGGGAGCGAAGAAGTAGATGCGGCGATAGGAGGCGAGAGCGCGAGTAGAATCCGAAGTCTGCTCGAAAGCTTTGGCCGTCAAAAGCAGTGCGGCTGCGTCGTCTCTGGCGGCGGCTTCTCTCAGGAGTGTCGAAACAGCAGAAGGCTGATTGTCCTGCAAAGCTATCTGCGCGGTATGAAGTTTCGCATCTCGCTCACGCAGAGAGTTCGGGTAATCGCTCGAAAGTTGTTCGTAGGCAGAGCGCGCTTCGCCGCGACGCCCCATCTGCTCAAGAGCCTGCGCGCGCATATAGAGGGCGTAATCACCCAACTCGGTTCGCTCGCGTATGACTGCGGAATCCAGAAGCTGCGCCGCTCCGCTCGCATCGTTGTTCTTAAGATGAATACGCGCGCGAATCATGCGAGCAATTCCAGCGACTTTCGAGTTCGGGAAAGCCGATTCAATCTGCGCGACCGCTCCTTCCGAAGGTAGCACGCCATTGCGCGTCATAGCGCGCAATTGATCCAGCGCTGAATCTTCCGCGACAGTCTGCGGTCGCGTGCTGCAACTGGCGCTCATGAAAGTGAAAGGCGCGATTAACGCGCCTAAGACTACGACGATGCCTATGATGATTAGAGTAACGCGATGCTGGCGGAAATCTGTAATCACAACGCTCTCTCCTTAAAAGCAGTGATAAGTGATGAGTGATAAGTGATAAGAAGAGTCTGGAGTCAAAAGCCAAAAGCTTTTCTCTTATCACTTATCACTCATCACTTATCACTATCTCTTACGATGCACCCGGATAGCTCTGGCCCAGTTTGGACGGGTCGCCTTCGGCGAGCGTGTTGACCAGTTCCTGATGAAAGTAGTCGTAGCGGGCAGCAACCGGAGGAGCAACACGCTTGTCATACATCTGGCGCGAGCGGTCTATGGCCTCGCGCAGCCGTTCGTAGATGTCGCTGCGCTCGCGCCCCTCGCGCACCTCCTGCTCGTTGTAGAGTTTTATTTCCGAGACAAGAAGACGCGCAAACCTGCGCGCATCGTTATGTAAACGACGTTCCTCTTCGCCGACTTCTACAGGCAGGTCTGCGTCGCGGCTGCCGTAAGTGCGCGCCGAGCCGAGCGGCGTAGAGTATTGAGAGGCAGAGGGCTGCTCCTGTAAAGTTTGATTAAAATCTGTGGAAGGCTGACCGGAGGCTACAACCTCTTCGACCGGCGCTCTATAAGAAGGAGCTTCGTAAGATGTAGCTTCATGTGATGGAGTCTCATAAGACGTGGCCGCTTCTTCTTCTATGGGAGATGGAAAAGTCTCTGCGGCCTCTTCCATTGGGGCTTGCGCTTCATCCGTCGTCGCGGCCTCTTCTGAAACTTCCATAGGCACAGCCTCGGCCACTGACGATTGATCGCCGGTCTCGAATCGAGCATCTTCAGCGTGCGCGCTCTCTTCAGCGTGCGCACGCTCCTCATCTTCCGCAGCCGGGGCTGCTGCCTCTTCTTCGGTTGAGACCGTTTCTTCAGCATGGCGCGCGGGCCGCTCTGCGGGCGCACGCCCTGCGGCCAGCAGTTCGACTGCCATGCCCGCAACGCGCACCAGCATTTCGAGAGCTTCCAGGTTTATCGCTTCTGATTCGAGTCCGGCGCTATCTGCGTAGAGCACTGCGACCGTTCGGTTGCGCGCGATGAGCGGGATGGCTGACATACGCTGCGGAGGCTCGCCGCCGAGTTTATCCAGAAGCATGCGGTCGTCCGCTTTCGCGCCCGGCGTGCCGCTCCACGTTGCGCGCGACTCAACAACGTCGCCGACAACTGTATCCGCCGAGAGCGGCAGCGTGATGTCGCGCACGGAATCGTCGCCGACCGTGCCTTCAAGCCCGCGAGCGCGCCAGCCTATAGCCTGTTCGTTGCGAACTACGAAGAAGGCAACGCGCGGAGCGAAAGATGCGGCGCTATTGACCAGCTTGTCCAGGATTCCTGCCTGCGACCGCTGGTAATCAAGCTCTTCCACGGCAGCTTTCAGGATAGCTACGTCGCCTGAAGATTTCGAGTGCGACAATTCGGCTGCTGCATCCTGTGCGCCGCGTTCGTGCGCGTCGCGTATGTGCTGTGCGATTGAGTCGGACAGAGCCTCTGCATGAGCAGGACGGGACGCGCGTTCCATCAGGCCAGCTAACGAATCGTTGACCTGACTTTGCAGGCGCGCAATCTCTTCTTTAAGCGTGTCTGTGTGAGCCTCGACGTGCCTGTCCACTTCTTCGCGCAAACTCTTCTCAAGTTCTCCGCTAGCCACCTTATTTTTATCCTCCATTTCGACGCTGCATTCGGCGGGATTTCCGAGCGCTAACTGGTCGCCCGTGTCCTGTGGTGAAACTTGCGCGGATAGGAACGATAAAGCCTCTTCGCGTCCATCCGCTCAAACGATTATGGACACGCGCGCGCAAGGGTGTCAAGAAAATGGTTTTTGAAGCTCGGTTTGACACCCCGAACTGAGCTACGTTAGATTGCGGAATGCGGAGTGCCAATTGCGGACGGGCGGATTTCGGATTGCGGATTGATAAGCAGGTTGAAGAGACAGACCGTTAATCCAATTCAATCTCTTCTTCAAATCCGCATTCCAAAATTGAACGTTCCGCATTCCGCAATTCTCTATGTTCCCGACGATTCTCATAGCGGACGATTACGAAGATAATCGTGAACTGTTGCGCTTGATGTTGATGGCCGACGGCTACCAGACGCGCGAGGCTAGCAACGGGCGCGAGTGCGTAATGATGGCGCAGTCAGACCCGCCAGACCTTATCTTGATTGATATTTCCATGCCCGTGCTTGACGGCTGGGGGGCGCTCTCAGAGCTTCGCGCAGACGAGCGCACGCGCGACATCCCTTGCGTAGCCCTCACAGCGTTTTCAGATTCGGACAGGACTCGCGCGCTGGACGCAGGTTTCGACGCTTACCTGACAAAACCTTTCCGAGGGAAAGACCTGTCGGAGACAATAAATCGTATGCTCGGCGAGAAGAGTCGAGCGAGGGATTCACAGCCGGGCGGCTACGGCGCTCTGGGCAGCAGGGAGAAGGCTAAGAGCGACGTTTGAAATCCTATGCCGACGCCAGAGAGCGAAGAGAACAGGGACGAGTTGAGCGCAGGGCGCATCCTCGTAGCCTTCGAGAAACTTTTCGGCGGCGGACGCGGCGTGCGCAAGTTCGCGCATTCCGGCGTTCGCTACGTTGAGTTGCCTGCGGGCGCAATCCTCGTCGAACAGAATCCGAAGAAGCGAAGCGAGTGGGCCAGATTAGCGCGCGGCGGTCACCGCGTCGCGTGGGTCATGCGCGACGGAAAGTACCTTGCGCGCGTAGTCAACGGCGCGGTCGAAATATTCAGCTAAAGCTATAGACAATTCTTAAAGTAGAAGGGCTGCGCCACGAATGCAGCCCTTCTTTACTTTTACAGGACGAAAGGCGATGAACTGCTTGTAGTGATTGAAGCGATCAAGTATTAAGCTGACGTAGTTGACAGGCTCTACCCCGCGACAGAAGCCGAACTTCACCACAGGGTCTGTAGAGTATTGCTGCGTTGATAGCTGTAGCAGCCAGTAGGAAACGTCCTCCCACGATTGCGGATTTCCGCCGTACCTTTCCGTCAATCGCTGCGCGTCGTCCACGTGGCCTGCGCCGCAATTGTAAGACGCCAGCACAAATTTCAATCGCTCCTGCTCATCCGAGATGCGGTCGTCCCAGTATCCGTTCAGCCATTTCAAAAATTTCACAGCCCCCTGTACGTTATCCTCCGGGCTTAGCGGATTCTGCACGCCGTACTGTCTGGCCGTAGCGGGCATCAATTGCAGCAGACCGACCGCGCCCGCCCACGAATGCGCGTCCGGCTTGAAGCGAGACTCCTGATACATTTGCGACGCCAACAGCCGCCAGTCCCAGGCAAGTTCGGGCGCGTATTGCTTCAGCAGATCGTCGTACTCGCAAAGCTTGCCGGTCGAAGAGGTGAGATACTGACTGCTGATGCGCTCTATGTATCTGCGGTTGTCAACGAAATATTTCTTGTAAAGACGGTCGAACAACACGCCGTTCTTCTTCTCGTCAATCCAGGCATTCAATTCGTTCAGCAATTCCGGCGAATTCTTTCTCACAGCCCATGTGACGCTGTGCGAGCGACCAAGGACGGGGCGGACTTTCAAATTCTTGAACTCGGCCACTTTCAATTGCGCCAGGTTCTCCTGCATAACCGTGAACTGAATTTCGCCGCGCGCGACCCTTTGCGCCAGCGCCTCGTCCTGAATCTCGCCTCCCATCTCTACGACGTGTATGTCTCCAGATATGCTGTCGGCAAGTTCAACCAGTGTTCGCTGGTAAGGAGATTGCTCGGGCAGGGTCACGGTCTTTCCAGCCAACTGCGCCGGGGTAGTG